>NZ_NRGT01000078.1:0-47270 GCF_002332285.1 Glutamicibacter sp. BW77
CCTCATCTGTGAAGAGCCGCTTTAGACATCCCTCATCGTCACGGACCACTATGAACGATGTCCCGACTCACCTATGAACGATGTCCTGAACCTACACACCTTCAGCTCCACCAATATGTTCAGGCAATGTGTTTCAGCAATAGCCTCCGGGCTCGTCGATGTGGCCGGTGGCGAGGATTTCGCCGGTGTGCCGGCCGTCGCGGGTCAGCTGACGGCGTGAGGCGATGACCCGTTCTCGGACCGGGCGCGGCCCTCGCCGCCACGCGATTCTATGGCCTGCCCAGCCTCTGACCGATGTCTCGACTCATCCGTCCCGGTGGACCTAGGGAGTCGAGCCCTAGGTCCACCCGAGATGGATAAGACATCGCTCAGGCTCTCACGGCGTCGCGCTACCTTGGGGACTTAGGCCCAGTCCTTGTGCGGCGACGTGCCGCCGATACCGGCGTTGAACGTATTCGTCGGATCGAGCTCCTTGAAGTGCTCTTCCATGGACTCCGGCAGCTTGTAGATGCGACCGTAGTTGTGCTCGGCGGGCAGCTTCGCGCCGCGCTCCTCCAGCAGGTGCTGGATGCGGTCGTGCAGCGCCTCGGGATCCACGCCCTGCTTGGCGACATAGTCCTGGTGCATCACATGGCAGAAGAAGTGCCCGTAATACGCCTTGACCTCAAGCTGGTCGTCGATCTCCTCCGGTAGCACCTCGAGCCAGTTCCAATCGTCGCGACGCAGGGCCACATCGATGGGGATGAGCCCTGCGATGTGCCGGCGCTTCAACGCGGCGTAGCGAGTGGCGGCACTGGCCGCGCCGAACCGGTTGAGCGACGCGCTCTTTTCTTCATCAGACGTGCAGATGAAGAACTCACCAGTGTGCTCGGGCTCTGCGAAGAACTCCTTGAGCATCTTCTCGCTCGCGGCCTTCTGCGACTCGCTGACGGTGAGCAGCAGGTGATGCTCGAAACGGTTGCGGTACTCCATCATGCGCTTGGGCAGCTGGTTGGGCAGCACGCTGAACATGGCTTGCGATACCGTGTCGGCGAAGGTCGGACCAATGCCGGGAATCTTCGAGAACAAGCCGTTGGCCCACGTCTTGAACGAGAACATGCGCGTCTGCAGCGCTGGACTCATGAACTTCAGGAAGACGAAGGTGTCTTTGCCGTACTTCTCGGCCAAGTCGAAGGCACTGCGGCCCATGTACTCACCAGAGATAGGCAGCGGCATGTCGGCTTCGAGGAGCAACCGACGGATCTCTTCGAGCTCGTGCGTGTTGTTCGTGCCGATGTAAAACACGGTCGGGTGCACTTCGCGAGGGAAGGTGCGGGTGCGCACCGCGAACACCATCAGCTTGCCGGCCGAGCCGGAAGCCTCGAACAGGTACTCGGGGTTCGCATTGTAGCGAGCAGGCGAAGGCACGATCTTGCGCAAGTGCTCGGCGTACTCGGTCTCGTTCGAGTCTTCGGGAGCTGGGGTGACATCCTCGGGAGACCACTCGCCGCGCTGTAGACGGTCGAGTGCGACCTCAGGGTCGTCTCCGAGCGAGATGCCCAGGTGATTGACCAGCTCGACCTTGCCGTCGTCGTTGACGCGGGCGAAGATCGCTTCGCGCGTGAATGCCGGACCCTTGCGAATCTGGCTGCCGCCCGAGTTGTTCGCGATGCCGCCGATGACCGAGGCGCCGATTGATGTCGACCCGATCACCGAGTGCGGCTCGCGCTGGTGCTTGGCGAGCGCGTCGGTCAGGTGTGTCAGCGGGGTGCCCGCGAGCGAGATCGCCTCGCGCGCGTCGTTGATGAGGTGCACCTCATCGATGCGGTGAGTCGAGATGATCACAATGGGGCGATCGTAGTCTTGGAAGCCGGGGCCGGATCCACCAGTCAGGCCCGTGTTCGATGCCTGCGGGATGACGATGAGGTTGTTGTCGACGGATACCTGCAGCGCCCGCCACATCTCGACCAGCGTGCCGGGGCGCACCACGGCGAAGACTGGTCCTCCGCCGAATCGATAGCCTTTGCTGAATGGCATCGTGGCACGCTCAGAGGTCAGTACATGTTCGTCGCCGACGATTCTCTTGAACGCATCGATCGCTTCGTGCGAAGTCGTGGTGGTCTGTCCTGGTTGCGTCATCTCTAAGCTTCCTATATTCAGTTGCATCACAAGCGCGTCATGATGCTGAGGGGATGTCGCCTTGATCCGAGCTAGTCCGCGGTCGTTCATTTTTTGATGGGCGGGGAAACGAGCCAGGGGGACGACGTCTGCGACCGTCTGCCCGGAAGCTCGCTACGGCGTCCAAGGAGTGTGCGTGTGCGTATGCATGTGCATACGCGCATCCTCATTGTACAAGATGCGCATCAGATAGTTTCGGACCGCGGTACTTTCGGACTCCGGTAGGTTCGGACCGCGATAGTTCGGACCGCGATAGTTCGGACCGCGATGTCGGCCACTGCCCTCACCCCATAGATCGACGCAGCAATCAGACTCGCCTAGCGCCGCTTGAACCGTCCCAGGTTTGGTGGCTCTTCACAGATGAGGGTGTAGCGCGTAGTCAAGGATCGAACGGCGTGGCGCTGCCCGGGTAGGCCCCTCCTTCATGTCCCGCCTAATAGGCCAGATCGGCGTCAGGCCATCCTGCGGACTGAAGTCAGGAGTTTCGTCAAGTGGCAATGCTTCGCCCGCGTGGCTGAGTCGCCCAGTCGACTCATCGAACCACACCGGATAGAACATATCTTTACGGTCAGCTCGAAGCGAGTCGTCGCCCGACCGCAAGAGCCCCTTCCATCGAGGCCTCTGCAGTTCCCCTTCAGCATCGGCCATGTCTCGATGCGTCAGAAGGTCGTCATCGACCGAACCGATTCGCGCGTCAGGACCAAATACAAAGAACGCATACTCTTCGACCCTCGAAAGATATCCCTGAGTAACGCCTTTAGGGTTGTTGACAATTGTGACGAGTTGCCGCGTAGATTCCGGGAAGAGCTGATCTAGCAACACGCCCAAACGGTTTACTTCATGCTCATCGATAGTTGCCACAAGAGTAGCATCGCTACGCATGAGCTCCCGACAGATCTTCAACCGTCGCTCCATGAACGCCAGCCATTTCGAGTGTCGATAGTCGTCATCACTCGCGACGTAATCGTTGTCGTACTTCCAGTCCCTCGCCCCGGTGTTGTACGGCGGGTCGATGTAGATGGCGTCGATGGAATGCCGGTGCGTATAGGTCAGCATCTCCAGCGCGTGGTAGTTCTCAGCGTTGACGACCGTGTGGAACGGCTTGTCGCCGCCCCGCTCAACCCTGCCTGTCTCCACCAGGCCGGGGTAGATGCGATCCCGGAACTCCGCGACGACCACCACGTCGTCGGCAAGCACTGCCCGAGTCTCGGGTTCTTCGACGTCGAGCTCCGCGAGATGAGCCACACGCTGCCCGTCGACGCACTCGATCCGAGTTGTCCGCCACAGCCGTTGGTCACCTGCCTTTGTCCCCCCCTCGCGGAGGCAGCACCCGCACCTTGTCGCCGCGACGGACGACCCTGCCGGGCAGCTCGACAGCCTCAGGCTGATGCTGCTCAAAGACGAGCCCGAAGGTGCGACGCTTGGTCAGCGCAGCGACCTCGGCTTCCAGGTCAGTACCAAGTTGCGCGTCCGCCTTGCGCACCTGCCGCAGCAGTTCCGTCAGTCTCGACACGGATAGGGCTCCTTCGTCATCATCCGTAGCGCGTCCGGGCTATTTCTTACTTCCAGACGTAAGTCCCGTCCGGAACTCCACCGTGTCCCACTTTGTTATCTCGGCGAGCATAATGGGCTGACCCCGTTTGGTAGGTCCGGTGGTTGTGTGAGTCGTCCTGTTGCCCGGGGGTCCGGGCAGTGAGACTGGTCAGATCATGACGAACAGCAGGAAGCGTCACACCTCGGAGCAGGTCGTCCGTAAGCTCGGGCAGGCCGACAGGATGCTCGCGGGCGGTAGCGACATCGCCGGGGTGTGTCGAGAGCTCGGAGTGTCCGAGCAGACGTACTACCGGTGGCGGAACCAGTACGGCGGGCTGAAGGCCGACGACGCGAAGCGGCTGAAGGAGCTCGAGAAGCAGAACGCCACGCTCAAGCGGCTGCTCGCCGAGGCAGAGCTCGAGAAGGCCGCGCTCAAGGAGCTGGCTGAGGGAAACTTCTAGGCCCGGGCAGGCGCCGCGCCGCCGTCGACCACCTCAAGCGCAAGCTGCGGGTGAGCGAACGAATGGCGTGCCGTCTGGCCGGGCTGAGCAGGTCCGCATACCGTCGCCCGCTCCAGGGTGAGACGACAGCCGACCCGGACCTAGCGTTGCGGGACTGGCTGCGGGCGTATGCGAAGAAGCACCCGCGGTGGGGATACCGCAGGGCCTACCACGATGCCCGCGGCGAGGGGTGGGTCGTGAACCACAAGAAGATCCAACGGCTCTGGCGCGAGGAAGGGCTGCGCGTCCCGCAGCGGCGTCGCCGCAAACGCGTTGGGTCTTCGACCGTCGACGCCCCGGCAGCGGTCGCACCGAACCTCGTGTGGGCGGTGGACTTCCAGTTCGACGCGGACGAGCAGGGCCGTCCGATCAAGATCTGCTCCATCGTCGACGAGCACACCCGCGAGTGCATCGGCGGGCTCGTCGAACGGTCGATCACCGCGGACCGGCTCACCGCCCACCTCGAGGACCTCGTCGCCGTCCGCGGCGCCCCCGCGGTGCTCCGATCCGACAACGGCCCCGAGTTCATCAGCGACGCGATGGCCGACTGGGCCGGCACCCGCACCGGCCTGTTCTACATCCCGCCCGGCTCGCCCTGGCACAACGGGTACGTCGAGTCGTTCAACAGCAGGCTCCGCGACGAGTGCCTGAACATCAACAGCTTCTACTCGCTGCTCCACGCCCAGGTCGTGATCGGCGACTGGAAGACCGAATACAACCACGACCGCCGGCATTCATCGCTCGGCTACCTCGCACCCGTCGACTACGCTCGGCAATGCACCCATCAATCGGAAACCGACGACTCGCACAGCGACCGGACCGAATGAAGGGGGCGGCCCAGCCTCCCCCGGCATCTCGGGGGAACGTTCACAGTGTTCTCATGCGAAGGGACGCTGCTGCACGACGCGGAGAAGAGGTGCCAGGCCGCCCCGCAACACCGCGCGGGTCCCAGGATCACCGAGAGGCTGCCGCCGAATTCGATGGCCGGGCCGAGTGATTCGACCCATGAGGGCGCCGGTCCCGGACTCACCCCCGAGGGGCGGAGCCGACATGCGGCAACGGCGCCACCCTCGCAAGGGTGACGCGTCGCTCGGCCGGGCTCGGCGATGCAGGCCCGCCACAGGTGGGCGTGGTGGTGATGGCCACGCCCACCTGTGGTCGCTCAGGAGCGGGCGAAGAACATCTGGTTGACGGACTTGTTCGCACCCCAGGCGGAGGTGGGGCGGGCGCCCTTGCCGAGCTCCCACGCGATCGTCACCGAGCGACCACGCGTGATGGAACGCAGGCGCGAACCGGTGTGCACGTCACCCACACGCGAGGACGTCTTGGCGTTGATCACGGCCATGACCTGCGCCTTGCTCGCGTCGGCGGGCACCCGCACCGTCACGAACTGCCAGTTGTTCGCGCCCCAGAGGGCGCGGTCCTCGCGGTAACGCAGCACGCCGTCGTCGTCGAGGCGCGCCACGACCCGGGCCTGAGCCGCGGTCTTGGGCATGTACCGGTCCACCTGGAAGGTGCGCTGCACCGCCTTCACTGCGGGGACGCTCGGACGGGTCGTCGGGCGCGTGGTGGGCGTGGTCGTGGGGCGCGTCGTCGGCGCGGGCACCGTAGTCGCGGGCGACGTGGGCCGCGGCGTGATCGCCGGGACCGAGGTCGTCGGCGCCGGGCTCGTCGGCCGGGGGGCCGTCGTCGGGTACACGCAGCACCGGAGCGGGGACGCCGTTTCTCCATGTGATGTCCCGTGTCGCCTGTCTGATCGACCCCGGCCTCACCTTCCTTAGCCGCGATGCCGAGGCCTGGTCCACGTTCTGCGGGCCGTCCGGGCGTGGACGGGCACGCCCGGCGCCGGCACAGAGCGTCCGAAGTGCCACGGGGCGGGCCGGCAGGCATGATCCGGGCGGGACGCGCCCCCCCACCGGGGGTGACCCTGCCGGGCCGCCGGGTCCGGACCCGGTCACGCGGCTCTCGGGACGGGCTGGGCGCGTACCTGCCGCTCTCAGCGCCCGCGACAGGGAGTTCCGCGAGTGGGCGACGGAGGTCGGGGGCCGGACATCCCGTTGTCGGCAGGTATGATAGGGTCATACCGTCGAGCTCCCCGCCCGAGGGGCATGACGAGGAGGTCAGCATGGCTCTGCGCGAACTCGAGTTCACGTCGCACAACGGCACCGACACCATCCAGGCCTGGGTGTACGAACCGGCGGTCACGCCGGTGGCGGTGGTCCAGCTCATCCACGGTCTCGGCGAGCACTCCCGCCGGTACCTGCACATGACGGCCGCGCTGGTGGATGCGGGGTTCGTCGTGGTCGCGGACGATCACGCGGGTCACGGTCGGACGGCGATGCAGTCGGGGACGTGGGGTGACGCCGGTGACGAGTCGGCGACGGTCATCGTGCAGGACGAGGTGACGCTGTACCGGAAGGCCAAGGAGCTGTTCCCCGACCTGCCGTACGTGGTGTTCGGCCACAGCCTGGGGTCGATGATCGCGCGGGCGCTGGTGCTGCAGCCGGGTGTCGAGGTCGACAGGCTCGCGCTGGGCGGTATCGCCGTGGGCATGCGCGGTGTCGAGTCGACGCTGGATCGCGAGGCCCTGAAGGCTGCCGTGGCGGCCGACGGTTCCGCCCCCGCTGCGGATGCGTTGGTGGGCCAGCTGTTCGACGGCTTCTACGACCGCCTCGGCCCGGACTTCGGCCCGACGGACTGGGTGGCGCGCAACGCGGACGTCGTCCGTGATCACGGCCGCGACCCCTTCAACAACTTCGGCGCCCCCTTGAGCAACCGGTTCCTGCAGGGCTTCGTCGACGTGTACGACCAGGCCAACGGCGACGACTTCTTCGACCGCCTTCCGCAGGTTCCCGTCGCGATCTTCGCGGGCGCGGAGGACCCGGTGACCAACTACGGCGAGGGTGCGCGCGAGGTCGCCCGGCGCCTGGAGGAGAAGGGCCACGACGTCGAACTCCACATCTACCCCGACGTCCGCCACGAGGTTCACAACGAGCCCGAGACCCGCGCCGAGATGGAGAACTCCCTCATCGAGTTCGTCCACCGCGCCGCCGGGCGGGACGACGCCTGACCCCCGAGGCGCACCCGGCCGCTCGCGCCCAAGCACCGTGACGGGGCCCTGCCGTGAGGATCGTCTCTCGGCAGGGCCCCGTCGGTGATGTGAGGTCTCAGGCCATGACGGGACGCACGCGTCGCCCAGCGAGGGGCTCGTCCATGGTGACCTCGCGAAGCGGAGGATGTCGCCGGTGGCGCAGCGAGGGCGAGAGGCCTGGCCACGGGTGACCTCGCCGAAGTGAAGGCGAGGATGCCGAGAGCAGGCTCCGCGACGAGTGCCTGAACATCAACAGCTTCTACTCGCTGCTCCACGCCCAGGTCGTGATCGGCGACTGGAAGACCGAATACAACCACGACCGCCGGCATTCATCGCTCGGCTACCTCGCACCCGTCGACTACGCTCGGCAATGCACCCATCAATCGGAAACCGACGACTCGCACAGCGACCGGACCGAATGAAGGGGGCGGCCCAATAACGCGCGGATGCGACCGACCTCGCGGCATGGTGGGCTCCACGAGCCAATCGGTGGGCACGACCTTGTCTGTACCAACTCAGGTGAGTCGATCATCAGCGGTTGTAGAGCGCTACAACGGATGGAAGACAGCGTCAAACTGTCAGCGAGGCCTGCTCTTCCTCGTCCATGTTGCGCACATCGCCGATCCGCGAGGCGACGGCCGCCGAGAACGGCAGACCCCGCATGATGGAGTCCATGTACGCCCAGTCCGGCTCCCCGGACGCATCCGCGGGCAGGCGGATCGTGGTCTTCTTCATGCGCGCCATGTTCCACTTGTAGCCGTAGCTGAATCGGGTCTTCTCGACCCGGATGATCGTCGCCACGAAGAGCAGTGCCCACCGCGTGACTTCTTCTTTCGGGATGAGAACCTGCACATCGTCTGAAGCGCAGAAGGGACGGTCTTGGTAGAAGGCAAATCCCACTGATCCGTTGTAGGGCACCGTGAGGCAATGAGAATCAAACATCGGTTCCAGATCACACATGTCTGTGATGCCGTTATTCTTCTCAGACGCCCCAATGAAGCGCGTGGTACCGGGCACGCGCTGCGCCTTCGTCACCCGCCGCCCCTTCTTCACCGTAAAGAGGTCCTCGAGCACGAATCGCGGCCACTCATGCGGGTCATTGAGGTCGACGTCGGGCGCGATCGCACGTGACAGCCCGCTATAGGTAGGGATCTGAGCCGTCGACACCCAATCAGGCAAATCATCTGGAACCTCCAGCGTCCCGAGGGTGCGGTTAGCCTCACGTCCGAAAGCACTGTACCGAAATGCGTTCGCCCGAATGCACATCGCATAGAAGAGGCGCTCCTTGGTGCTCATCTCTTCGTTACGCGGGGAAAGCACGGCCACGTTCTGAGCTGTGTAGAACGGCAGCTGTTGGACATAGGTCGACAAGAGCCGCGACCCGCCGAGTGCGACGGTGAGCAGCCCAGGCGAGTAAGGTTTCACACCAGCGAGAGGCTCGACGAAGCCCGCGATCCCCGACTTCCCATTGAGCCCTCCGATGCGACCGACGAATGCAACACCAGCGAGTCGATCAGTACGGGTCATTTTGTTCATGTCGAACTTGTTGCCGTACTCGATCTGGAAAAGGTCATTGAGCGTGCTCACTCGCCGACCTCATCCGAGACGTCGTCGATTGAGCTGCCGACTGTGAACAGCGCGTAGTCGAACAGAACCTTTTCAAAATCTGACTTGTCAAGTTTCGAGTAGTCAGTCTTCATGTAGGCCTCGGCGACCCACTCGTCGTCAGCGCCGACGCGCTGCATGACAGCCTCGCCGGGGGTAACCTCGCGGTTGCGGTACGTGTCGACCCAGCGGTCGCGGGTTGCTGCCCATGTTCGGTGTCGGTCGACGCGCCCGAGATTTTTGACCTTGATGAAGGTGTCGTCGCGCCAGTAACCGAAGCACGTCTTGCGGTCGTTCTTCTCGTGAGACACACCCGCAGTAGACACCATGATGCACGTGATCACGCCGACCGGGTAAAAGACCTCGGGAGGCATAGACATGACGGCTTCGAGCGTGTGCTTCTTGAGCAGGTTATTCTTATGGACGCTCGGAGCAGTCGCGCAGGTCACAGGAACGATGGCGATGCCGGTTCCGCCGGGCGCGAGGCTGTCGAGCATCTGCTCGACGAACCGCAACTCATGAAGATCTTCCTTGGTCTTCGCGTTCGGCGGGTTGATCATGCCCACGTTCGCCTTGTGCTTCTTCACCGCGGCGCTAATGGCCGTGTCGAAGCACGAGCCTTGGTGGAGGTTCGCCTTCCCGTCGCCGCGCAGGATCATGTTGGATGCACCTAGCGCGTACATACTCGGGCTCTGCTCGACACCGATCAGGCGGTTCTTCTTGATGTCTTCGACCTCGGCCTCGGTGGTCGCGGTCTGGATCATCTTGACCATGGACGAGATGAGGAAGCCGCCTGTGCCCGCACAAATGTCCAGGACCTTGTCATCCTTGGAGACGTTGGCGATGAGGGCGAACAACTCGGTGACGTGTTTCGGGGTGAGCACGATGCCCAGGCCCTTGCCGTCGCCACCGGTGTACTTCAGGAACTCGCCGTAGAACGCGCCGACGACATCGAAGTCTTCGTAGACCGTGAGGAACGGCATCACCTTCTCGGCGAGCAGGGTGACGATCTCGTTGAGCAGGCCCTTCGGGTAGCCCTTGGTCGGTTTGCGCAGCTCAGGATGCACCTGGATGCCCGTGAAAGGCTGGGTCATGTTTTCGAGCTTCGCGACCGGGAGCTGCGCCTTGTCGATGACCTTCTTGATCGACTGGATCCAGAACTCCGGCAGATCGCCCGCAGGGTACGAGTCGCACGTCTTGGCGAAGACAGGATCATTCAGTGCGATGAGGGTGCCCGCAACGACGAGGGGCTTCTCTTTCTCCTCGAGCTCGGCCTCGTCGCGCATGAACTCGTGCATTTCCATCGCGAACTGGATGAGGTCATGCTCGCGCTGTTTCTGGACCTGCGGGTCGAACGCTGCAGCGGCGAAGAGGTCGTTCAGGCCGATCATCTGGGTGATCGGAGCACCGGAGGGCGAGACAAGATCGCGCTCCTGTGTCGTCCCCTTGGGCGTGACAAAGAACGACCAATCGTTCGTCTGCGGAGTGCCGGAGACGGCGATCGAGATCACTGTGTAGTTCGGCGTCAGGTGTCGGGCGTAGTGAAGGACTCCGTCCACTGAGTAGTCACGCGGCTGACCGCGGTTCGCAGACTCATGGTACTTGACGTCGGCCTTGCACTCGACGAGGACGACCATGTCCGGCGTCGCCGGTGAGGTGATGATGAACTCGGGGTAACCGGCCGTGATGCCCTTACCGGTCTTCGACGCCTTCGAGAGACCCTTACGGATGGACTCGATGACCGACTGCTGTTTCTCGACGACGATCGCGTCAGGGTCGGCGTAGTAGGCGAGCGCACGCAGCTGCGCATCGACGAGATCCTCGGTGATCCGTTCGTTTGCCATGGCCGACTACTTCCTGCTTCCAGACGTAAGACCCGTGCGGAACTCCACCGAGTTCCGGTATATAGCAACCTCACACGCCATGCCGTTTTTTGCTCTTCCGATCAGCTCTTGGCCGCGGACACCCGACGGATCAGTCGTGCAGCCCCCTGGCATACCAGTGCGGCGGGCAGGAGCAATTCGACGCCGTTAACCGTATCCCGGAACCGCAGCTCGCAGCCATCTCTCTGGAGTTCTCGACGGGCCATGAGTGCCCCGGGAAACATGATCGGCAAAGCCGTCGCAACACCGGCCGTGTAACCACGCTGCGCAACTGAAGCGCCGAGGTGAGTCACGACGTGGGCTTCCAGCCCGGCAACGACTGCCCGAAACATCGCCGACTTACCGGCGGCGCGGCCACAAGCCACCGCCACCAGAATTCCCATCAGCTCCACGGCGATCCACGATTGCTGCGGCGTGATCCTGAGTTGTTCTACACCAGTGCGATCCACGAGACGATCGCAGGAGGCAGGAAACGCGAATGCCTCCTCGATGCCGTGGATTATCCACGCCGTAAAAAGCGCAGTCGGCCCCGTCCAACTCATAACTCGCCCTTAGCCTCGCGCATCCAAACCGGTTGAATCTGCTGGCCCACGTCCACCCGCATCAATTCACAGCCTACAGAGTGTTAAAGGCCATGCGATCGATAGGTTGAACCGGAGCTCCACTACACTTTGAATCTAAATTCCACCACGTTCCGTAACCAACTAACCTCTGCGCCCTTACGGAGTTACAGCTCCACTTCGATTCGATCCTGTGCCCACGCCACCTACAGCAGACCCCGCTGTCTCAGGCCACATGGCTTGTACAGCTACAAGAGCGGCCGTGTGTCATTGATAGGGCGTTGACGGCACTTTTGCGGACAAAATCCCTCAGTCGGTTTGGCGATTAATGTTCTGGAACTCGGCGCGGACGTCACGCAGTCGTCGTCCGTCCCCCACAGCCCAGAAGTACCAGCCGTTCGTCGCTTTCTTCCGTAGGGCGTGACCAGCCGCAGACGGTGTCATATACCGCTTCCCATCGAGCTCAATCGCACCGTCGGACGTCAGCACCGCTTCTTTGCCCTTGAAGTCCCGGTGGGTCGCCGACAATATATCGCCGCCACCCAAAAGCCCAGCCTCGATCAGGTGTTTGAGCTCGACCCAATCACCGGCTTTCGTCTGAGGATCAACGACCTTGCCGAGATGCCCCTCGGGTACGGGCCAGATATGGAGAATGGCATCGATCAGTTCTGCGGCGCGATCGTCGATGAGCGACTCGTCCCAGTCGTGGTGCTCCGTCTTGCTTACGACCCGGCCGGTAAGAGTAATAGTGTTGTGCTGCAGGAGGGCAGCGCGCTTGGCTGGCCAAGGCCCGTTAGAGAGCTTAGAGTTCAGCGACTTCGTTAAAAGGGTAAGGTTCCCCAGCCGGTGCACCCTTGCTTGGCGTGCCTCGTCAGCCTCCGGGGTCTCCACCGGCCAAGTCTCTTTCCAATTCCGCGGCAGGATGTGCTCGATCGGGTATCCCTTACGCTCGATCTGCGGCTGACCAGTCTCGGAGCGATAGTGGTCCTCGATGGCCTCGAGGAACATGCGCAACCTGCCCCGTGGGAAACGTGAGTACACAGCCTCTGTGTTTAGGGTCAGTCGAACTTCCTCGTCCCCTGGCCAATAGGTGCTGGTGACATTAAGGCGAGCTAAATGACCGATCACTCGCTCCGGGAATTCACTGGCGGATATGCCTGTGCTGGCCGCAATAACGTCGGCGACGATGCGTCCCAAATCGCTGCCCGACAAGCGGAGCATCTGGCGACGATACACCCAACTCTCGGCAGCCTGAACGATCCTGTCGATGGTTTCCAGTGGAAGGTTACGCCCCGGTTCGTGCAGCCAAATCAGCAACGGCTTCAAAACCTCAACGCCACTAGCGCGCATTCGATAGAAGGCCATCACCGACGAATCGAACGAGCCGCCAGGTTGAGCTGCGCTCTCGGTCCACGCCTGATACTTCCGGGCTTGATGCTTGATCGCCGGCAGCAGATCTGCCATCTTCTGACCCGATTCCAGTTCCACCCATGACTTGAACCGGTAAAAAGTTGCCTGCGGACTGACTTCTTCCCCGGTCCTCGCCACCAACCACTGGTTGAGAAAGAGGGAACTACGGCTTACAAGATTTCGACCGACGCTCACCTCTCGCATCCAAAACTTCGTCTCGAAGGGCCAGTCCTCGCGGTAAGCCTTCTTAGTGTCGCTGCCCTCACCGTCGAGGCGCTGGAACACGAAATTGCGCACCAAATCGGCGGCTGTCAACGGCGTCCCTCGCGCGTTGAGGGTCTCGAAGATTTCTTGCGAATTCTCTGCTGCCTCCAGCTCAATCGACACGAGCTGCAGACCATCCAGGAGTACGTTGGTCAGTTCTTTGGCTTTGGCCAAGTACTTATCAGTGTCCTGTGTACCGAGCCATTGGTCTACAACAGTCGAGAAGTACTTATGTGCGGCAACAATTTGTGAGTCCGAGTGCGAAAGATCTTCGTAGTCGATAGGCGAGTCTGCGGCCATAAGTTCGTCGAAGGGCTCCCGATCCTTGTTCAAGTGGCGGAGCTTGAGAGGACTGTCACCGTCTTCTACATACTTCTCGGAGTTGTGGGTTAGGTCTTCGAGCTGACCGGCAAGCTTCGAGAGTTCAGCCTGCGCGAGCAAAGAGCGGGTCGCATCAGCAAGGACTTGAAGAGTAGTCAACCGCTGCTGACCATCGATCACGTTCCACGTCGTCAAGCGTCCGCTCTGAGCCTCGTGCGACTGAATCACGACGGCGCCGAGAAAGTGTCTGGCGTTGAGCTGCGGCTCAGCCATCCGGAGTTCCGCGATTCGACGTATGTCCTTCCACAGTGGCTCCCACTGCTCGACCTCTTTCCAGACGTACGGGCGCTGGAAAAGAGGGATTACGAAATTCTGAGGCAGATTGAACAGCTGCAGCGGCGTCCGCTTGAAAGTCTCCACGAGTACCAATCTACCGGAAACGTCCAGCACGCTTACTGCGATCGGAAAGGGTCGGTGCTCACCAGAGCTCACCAGCTCACCAGCTCACCAGATTCTGATCCTGGATGGCTGCTCATTCTCGTCAGGGATGGAGAGCCGTCCGCGGCACTAAAAATTGCGAGTGTCGTCCGAGGATCAGAAGTGGTGGTCCCACACAAACGCAAAGCGAGCGACAAGTCCGTTTATCCGACGTTTACGCCAACATGTGACGAGTGCAGGTATCGCTGCGAGCCGTACTCAGCACAGGGAAGACTCCGGGATAGTTTGCGTAGCGGCGACAGCATCGTTAAACGCTACGAATCAGTGGCACTCTTGAAGTGCACGTGCTACTTCTCGGCAACCACGAGGCACTGTGTAGGAGCGAGCGGCAACCCTGCCAGTGATTTGCAAGCCGTAGCTAGTAGCCTGTCGGCCAGCATGGGAGGACGGCGAGCTCACCGCAGGGTCGCTGCAGAGGCTATACCGTGGCCAAACCCTACACCACGTGCAAGAAAATGCCCACAGGCACCTTTTGCCGCGCCAAGCTGGAACGACGTATAGATGCTCCGGGGTGAGCGACGGCACTCAGAAGCTATGTGGCTCAGCGCAAATATCCCAGTTGTCGAAATGGCGCTCGTCGTACTTGCTGGCGCGTCGATTAGGCCCCGAACAAGTTGACGCGCTGCCCAAGTCAGCTCCGCACAGCGACCGGACCACAGAGCCGTTGCTTCGACCCAAAAGTGCGGAAAGGTGAACTGAGTCCGTGCACCAGCCGCTTCTCGGAAAACGTGCTTGACTGCACCCGCGTCAGCAAACTCGAACAACCACTCGCAGTGTTAAAGTGCAGCTTCGAGTTCCTCCGAGGAATACCCGAACATGTAATCTTCATCCTTACCGTTTGATGCCCAGATCTGAGCTGCATCGTAAACGCTCAGCGCCTCGTCACCGTCATCGTCGTCGCCTAAACCGCGGTGGCATTCACCGCAGTACATCTCGGAGTAAACAAACTTCTTTACCAAGGGACTCCCACACTTGGGACACGGGGGCGTTTCACCCTCATAGACATCGATCTCGTCCCAGCTTTTTTCCTTCTTCGCAAGAAAATCAAAGAAACCCAAATGCCCCACCGTCCCAATAGGTCCCATCGGAGCGATCTTTTGGTATGAGATCAACCGCCAACGACAGGTACAATCGCAATTATTGACACGATTAGAGTATCCCACGCGCCTGTTAGGCAGTACCTCCACGCGAGTGAGGCGAGATCTGGACGATTTTTATCTCGGTGCCGCCAGGACCGTAGTGCTGTGAACGCTGGTGCCCGCTGACCAAATGCTCGCTAGGAGATTTTCTAATGGCTTCCCCTCCGATGTCAGCGAATGCCGCCTCCGTAGACTCGTGATTCGCCTTCAAGGCCGAGGTACCGGCCTGCTCGATCTCGTCGTCCGACCTTGTTGCCAAGACCACGGCCCCGCCAACCACCGCAATGCCGACGGCGAGAACTGTCTTGAAAGCTGGATGTTTGAAAGCTGGATGCTCTTTGATCCGCTGCCATCGGGTCGGGATCTGGCTCATATCCGGCCCAAAGCTACTCTCCTCAGGCTTGGCCTGCTTATCCGCTGGCTGCTCAGGACGAGATCGCTTGAGCGGGTGCGGGCAATCTGTCGGGTCCGCTTGATCTTTATTTCGCACCCAGCCAGTGTATCCAGATACCCGTCACCCCGGCCTCGCGACAGACGTCAAGGACCTCCTTGATCGGGGAATCGAGGTGAGATCGCTCTCTGGCGGCATCTATACGTCGACCCATGAAGGTCGACTGATGCTCAACCTAATGGCAACTTTTGCCGAGTACGAGCGTGAGCTCATCCAGGAACGTGTTCAGGCCGGCGTCGATGCTGCCACAGCCCGCGGCGTGAAGTTTGACCGTCCGGCGCCGGATACGACTAAGTTCGCACTGAACCTCCGGACAGTGAAGCGCCTCATCGATTCAGAAGGGCTCGGAGTCGTCGACGCCGCACGGACCGTCGGCTGGTCGAAGGCGACCTACTACAGGCACCGTTCGGCGCAGACGGACTCGTAGATGTGAATACTTCTCCATCCATCAGGTCTGACAAACGATTCTCATGTTGAGGCCATCTTCGCCACAGGGAGAATTGCTGCCTCGCTGATCACCGTGACCGACTTCGATCCGCGCGTGAGAGCAACGTAGAGTTCCTGTGCGCTGTAGCGCTCCGGGTTGAGAATGACTACATGGTCGTACTCAAGTCCCTTGACGAGAAGTGGCCGTGAGACCACTCCCGCCGTGGGCCTGCGACCGATTGCACGCGAGTAGTTCCTCGTCCGACTAAGGGCCTCTACGACAGTGCACCCGTCCGTTTCGGCCACGGTGACTGAAGTCTTGATCTCGTTCCACGCCTCGCTGCAATGAACTGTAACCCCCGGCAACTTGCGAAGCAGTTCGAGAGCTGTTTGCACAGTCGCGGGCGTCGGATCGTTGCGCACCTGGAGGACTGCCTCGTAAGCAGGTTTCAGATCGTCATTTCTAGTGGAGAACGACCTGCCCTCACCGAGCTGCCGCCGCTTCGCAACAGGGATGTGCGTTGCCAGGCCAATGCTGCATGCAACCGCGAAATCGGTAACCGCCTTCGCGGTCGCTGCACCATCTTCTTCGTCGATTATCGTCGCCAAGGTCATCGGGATTTTCTCATCGATGGCCTCCATCACGGAGTAAGTGCCTTTCAGTGCACTTGCGGCGTTCACGCAGTCTGGCCGGAACTGTCCAAGTACGGCAACCGTCCCTTCGCGCCTCAGTGCTCCGTAGCAGGTACCGACGAATGTGCGAGGATCATGGCGCTGTACCCAGGACGCCGGTGCGGAAGCGAGGTCGATCGGAATTCCGCGGAGAAGGTTGTCTCTGATCGCAACAAGCCACGCTCCAAGGTACTGATGATCGGGGTCCCATCGGCGTGGACGGTACTCAACGTCGACTTTGGGGAAGTTTGGAATGATATCTGATTCCCAATCGACGGGCTGGTTCCTACCAAAGTTGAACAGGCTTTGCAGCGGATCCCCGAACACCGCGGTGGGAAGTGCCTCTGCGAGGGCGAGCACAAGGTTGTGCTGGCCGATCAGGCAGTCTTGGTATTCATCGATGAACAGGTGAGTATAGCTGGCTCGAAGCATACGCACTACAGCTTTGGCGTCTGCCGCATGCGTGGCCGCCCGATGGTAGTAAGAGGATTTGCTCCAGTCAGGAACCATCGGCACCACGAGCCCAGCAAGATCAGGAAAATGGGCAATCAGATCGTACGACCATGCATCGATTGTGCGCACGACCACCTGGTCTTTCGCCACGCCGAATTTCTGCATCCTGCGGCGGAGTACATCCACTCCGGCATGGGTATGCGTCAGCACCAGACTCGTTCCGCCGCGCCGAGCCGCTTCCGCTACGGTCGCGGCGATGAGCTCCGTCTTCCCTGCACCGGCAGGAAGGGTCACTGAGCAAGGCAGCGCGTCGAGCACCGCATCGACGGAGTCCTCGATGCGAGGTTCCTCAGCCATGAGCTGGCGTCTCCGCATCGGCCGTATATATAGGATCGGCGGCTGACGCGTAAGCGAACTCTCGCAGCTTTCCGATCACGTTCATCAGGTGAGTGTCGCCCAGTCCTTCCCAGTGGGCGATGACTACCCCTGCAAGCTCTTCGCCACGGTCTTCACGCTTGAACCATTCGTTCTTCTTCGCCGTAGCAGCAACAGCGATTGCAGCGCGCACCGCGGATTCGTCGGCGCCTGCCTGCGCCTGCCATGCTTCGACGTCGGTTCCTCCGAGGCGAGCACCGCTGAGCCTTGCCCCCACGGCGTCTCGGATCGATTCCTCCCCTCGGATGTCCACGGCGAGATCCACTATCGCCTGCAGGCCCTCGATGGCTAGCGTCTTGATCACCTCGTCCTCGAGGGAGTTACCGAGCGCCCACCGATGCACGGCGATGCCCGCTGCCAAGGCCTCGCCAACCGCCCCATCAATGGCGCGGTCGTCGTTGTCGACAAGCCTGCAGGTCGGGTACCCGAGTTGACGGAAGTTCTGGGCACGCTGGGTTGGCTGGGTCCCGCCTGCTCCATTGACAAGGACCGCGCCGACCGCCGCAGCGGTGGCCTGACCGGACACGAGCCGTTCAGCATCCCAACGGCACAGCAGTCCGCGCAAAAAGCCAACCTCAGTCGCCCCTTCGCCGACGAGCACACGGCGGCCGAGGAGCGCCTCCGGCGCGCTCCGGAACGTGCCCTGCACGTTGTCGAGACTCGCAGGCACGGGATGACACGTGGTGACACCTGCCCCGTCGGCGTGCACGACGACGAAGTCAACAGCTTTGAGGGTCTTCACCGCGACGGGCGAATGAGTCGTCATGATCACTTGCAGATCGCCTGCGTCTGCGCGCGTCTTGAGCCGGTGGAGGGCGTGCGCCAACCGGTGCGGCTCTAACCCGTGCTCCACTTCGTCGATGGCGATGATCGACCCATCAGCCATGGCCTGGTCCTGTATCGAGAGACTCGTCAGCCGGCGGGTGCCGAGCCCAAGGCTCGACATAGGTACGTCACCATCATGGAGCATCAAAGAATGGGACGAAGACGCCGAGCCCGGCTCGAGCCCGGGTCGCAGCTGGTCGAACATCGCTATACCGAATCTGCCCGCTGATCGCTGTGCCGCGGCCGCAGCGCTGTGCAGCGCATTCGGCTCAGAAGCGAAAACGGCCGCGCGTGCCCCTCTCTGCGCGTCGAGGACGATGGACGAAGCACCGTCACCACCGTTAGTCAGACCGGACAGGGCCGACCCGCGCGCCCAGCGAAGATGGTAATCGGGTCTTTCTCCCAGCCGGAAGAAACCCAACTGTCGACGTTGGCTGGCCGAGATCGGACGGGCCTCGTCTGTGCCGGGGCGCACGACCTCCCACGTCGGCTCCAGCTCCGGAGTGACGGTCAGCCTGACTACCAAGCATTCCTCGGCCTCATCGATTGGATCGTGCACGAGCGTTCCATCGGGCATGATCCCAGACCGGTCTTTCCCGAGCTGGCTCTCCTTGATCAGGTTATCCGGCAGACCCGCGACCACGGCCTCGATAACGATGTTCTTTGTCACGTCTAATCGATGGAAGTCAGCATCTGTGAACTGCAGGTTGTAGCTCGGGCTGAGCACGAGGCCGATTGCTTCCAGCAACGTGGTCTTGGTGCTGTCGCCAGCACCGATTAGGCCGATCAACCGCTGACTAATCACCCAATCGACCGACTCGATGCCACGGAAATGTTGAATCCGGAGACGGCGGAGCATCATCGGGGTACCTCACTGTCGAAACCTAAACTGACTTGGGCGCGATCCTGCTGAAAATGTTTCCCGCGGAGTACGCAGGTAGCTCGAAACATGACGCACGGCCGTTCGGCATGTTTCGGTGCAAATCTGCCTCTATCGTCTCATAAAGGCCGTCTCTTATTGCTTTCGTCAGAGACAGGATTACGAGACTCGTCGCACTGCGGAAAGCAGAGCATCAACTTTTGTCAGAAGGTGATGTCCACAAGACATAACGCGTCAGACGTAAGCCCAACCTTCAAGAGGAGAGTGGCCGATGCTCACATTGCACCCATTGATCACCTTTTAGAAACAGCCGCGATCTCGGTCCTGGAGAACGACGGGTCAATTGGGTCCAGCGCTGGCACTGCAGAATCCCGAACGAGATTGTTCAAGGCGTCGATGATCGTGTTTCGGACATGATCGACCTTGTTCACTTGCTTCATCCATTCTGCCGGAGACTTTGTGTCATCGAAATTCAGCACGTTTCCAAATACTCGGTCTGAACCATTGGCACCGTTCTTGAGGACGGAAAGTGCTCTCCGCGCCTCGGTGACCTTCCGACTAGCAAGCCTAACGAATTCGTTGATCTGGGGATCGTACAGCCATTGGGCAGGAAAAGAGGCAGGTTTAATCGGAAGTCCAGTTCTTCGCGCCAGCACCTCTCCGGTGCCCAATGCATGGGTAATACCGTTGAATGCATCGTCGAGTTCATCAAAGGAGAACTCTTGTCTCATTGATGCCTGCATCGCCTGTCGATTAAATACCCCATGAACAACGGTGCATACGTTCCGGACCATTGTGTCTACGGGTGGTAACGAAGACACGGTTAACCACACTGTATGAGGAGAGTCAACTCCGAAGTCAGCCTTACTATAAGCCTTCGCAGTATTGAAAGCGACTTTTAAATCCATAGATGACGCGAACAGTAATTCGTAGAACTTGGGAGCGAATAACGCCGCAACGTCATCATCGACCGAGTCCGTCGTGCCGACAACCCATCCGCCGGTGGGTGCCAACACTTCCAACGGTTCCGGTCCAGTCGCAGAGGTGTAGCACCCGCTCAGGTATACTCCTTCAAGCTCCGGGCTAGCAGCACGGACCACCTCGAGCACTGACTCAATTGGGCGACCAACAGTCCCGATCCCCTCATTAACTTCGAGTTCACCTCGCGCCGTACCGTGGCCGATGAAGTGAAACATCGAAGCATTCACCGTCCCAAGAAACGTTCCAAGGTCATCCCATTTGAGGGAACGACCCGCGACAACAACTTCCAGCTGGTCGGATCTCAAAGACTCAAGTCTTTGAACTTCGACTTGGGCTTGCGGCAAACTGCCGTCACCGCAATTCCACACAACTAACGTTTTCATGGCAACCATTATGACACGGCTCGAATTTACTGCAGTGAGAACGCATACTGCAGCAGGCAACCATCTCGAAGCCTTTAAGGTTCATGTCACTGAGAGGCGGAGCATCTTGATTTCATGGTGTCGGAATTTAGACTCCCTAGGGCGTGATGATTCGCATCTTCCCTCCTGGCGCTCGTTACGTTGATCGCGCCCCCAGGTTGAGTGCGATTAAAAACACCTCCATTGGTTTCCAGGAGCAGCAAGGACAACCTATTACCGCCACTTCGCGGCCACTTTTTCCTGGCTTCACAGGAGGAGACGTCAAAAGCTGAGCTCACAGCTGCAGACTAAGGCTTTGCCTGATCTCGTCGTATCGCGGCGACCCATGTAGATGCCCATAGTACATTGGGCATCTACATCCACCCGACTCTCACGGGTGCAACGTCAAACATCGACCGTTGCCAGCATTTTCAACTTCAACAGACGCATCTCTGTCCGGAAGGTCTCGCAGTTCAGTCCTTTGAGGAACCGGTCAATATCAGTCTTGTATAAATCTATCCAAGGTCAAATTCAGTTGCTTCCGAGGGCGGGCAATAGTAGATTGCCTCAGTTTTCACCAAATGGCCATCTTCGCATTTTCTATATTCGTCTACGCCGTCAATACTCAGGTCGCCGGGCGCGCAGGAAACCGTATCGCCACATTCCGCGCAATAAGTGTACACGAATCGCTTGACATGCTGACCGTAATTATTTGAATAATTAGACATTATTTTCCTCCATATTGATAAATCCGTAGGCGATAGGATTTTGGGAAGTATTATCAAGCGGATCCATCTGCCCGATCAATGGATGATCCGGTAAAGGCGCACCCGCAATAGCCAGGCGATCGCCACGACCTTCAAATTTGTGAACTCCGTCGATAGTTCCAACCATAAAGGTCTCGGAGTACGTCGTCAGCAATGCTCCAAAAGAGGGCCGCGATTCGAGAATGGTTGATGAAGCTACGTGACATTGAGATCCTTCAATTTTGACAGAACGTCGTCGTAAGATTCCGGGAGACGAAACGATTGCAGGAGATGCCGCCCCCACCAGCACGAGCGTACCGGAGACGACTCAGAGCAGTCAGATGTTTAGTTGTGATGGATCTCGACCATAATGCCAAGACCCATGTTAGAGAATCGCATCCCAGCATCCCTTCTTAGCCAGATTCATCGGCACCTTGAACTTCTCTTTGAACCATGAAGCGAAGTGCTCACTCCGGTCATCGGCGTGCAAGAATTCTGCGAGTTCGTGAGCGGCCGTTAGTGCTTCTTCAACCTCTGGATATTCAGTATCCAGAGCGACTTCCCCGTTTTCACGATCAACATCCAGTCGCCCTTTCTTGGCTTCCTCCAGGATGGCGTCGTGAGAATCGGGTGCATCCATCCGATCAGGCAGATGCATCTCTTGCCCGGAGACCTGATGCCAAATTGCGTCCGACACAACTCCAGTCACCTCACGCAAGGTGCTCCGAGTCGCTTCTCGGATCGCGTCGAATCGCTCACGTTCATCAGAAGGGAGATTGGCTTCCCTCACTTCAGCGACTGACTTTGCCTTATTGAGCTTCGCGTTGCGGTCAAGCTGGTCCTGGAGCTTCTTGTTCGCTTCATCCAATGCTGCTTGTGTGGCCTCGAGTTCCGACTCAAGACGCTTCAACTGTGCAATCGTCGGAACCGGAGGTAACGCTGCAGGAGCGGAACCCGCTCGCAGGGAGGCTTTCCAAGCTGCTTTACCAATGCCCCAGGAGAGCGTGGCGACATCGAAGCCAATCTTACGCAGCCTGTCTGCAAGCTCATCAAGGACTTCATCATCGTCAGAGGTCTTGATCAGACGCCCTGGCAGGACACCCTCCAGTTCTGACCGATCCATGCCAGGAGACATAATCGGAAATAGCAAGTCACGGGCCCATGCCGCTCCGAGCTCCGCCACACACACTGGTCGTGTCTGGTACACCGGCGTCACCAAAGCTATGAAAAGATGGGAGCTTCCCGCCTCCTGACGCACAACCTCCATCAAGTTCTGGCCCGACGGCACTCCTGTGTCAGCCGCCGAGGTATAGAAGATCTGGGCTGTATTGAGTCCTGCTCCGCGAATCAGAAGGTTGTCAACGAATTTGCTAACGTAGGCTTTGTCAGCGTTCGCATGCGAGACGAAGACCCGAGCGGCATCCGTTGCCATGCCTACTTCTTGCCCTGGGCAGCAGAGGTTATTCCGTGACGGAACTCCACGACGTCGCCGTCCTTCATGATGTAGTCCTTGCCTTCGATGCGGGCCTTGCCCGCAGACTTGGCATTAGCCACCGAACCGGCGGCAACCAGGTCATCAAAACCGATGACCTCGGCCTTGATGAAGCCTCGCTGGAAGTCGGTGTGGATTACACCGGCAGCTTCAGGCGCGGTGGCACCCTTGCGAACGGTCCAAGCGCGCGATTCCTTCGGACCAGCGGTCAGGTAGGTCTGCAGACCCAGGGTGTCGAAGCCGACGCGGGCCAGCTTGTCCAAGCCGGACTCTTCGATGCCGGCGTCTTCCATCATTTCCTCGGCTTCGTCCTCTTCCAGCTCGGCGAGCTCGGACTCGAACTGGGCGTCCAGGAAGATAGCCTCGGCTGGAGCAACCAGCGCGGAGAGCTTGGCCTGCATCTCGGCATCGGCCAGACCAGCCTCATCGGTGTTGAACACGTAGATGAATGGCTTGGTGGTCATCAGCTGCATCGGCGCCAGCTCTTCAAGGTCAACACCCTTGGTCTTCGCCGCGGCGAACAGGGTGATGCCCTCTTCGAGGATCTTCTGCGCTGCCAGCACTGCATCCAGGAAGGACTTCTCGATCTTCTTGGTGCGCAGTTCCTTCTCCAGGCGAGGCAGCTGGTTCTCGATGGTCTGCAGGTCAGCCAGGATCAGTTCGGTGGCGATGGTCTCGATGTCCGAAGCAGGGTCCACCTTGCCGTTCACGTGGATCACGTCATCGTTCACGAACGCACGGGTTACCTGGCAGATCGCATCCGCTTCGCGGATGGTGGCCAGGAACTTGTTGCCCAGGCCTTCACCTTCCGAAGCACCCTTGACGATGCCGGCGATATCCACGAAGGACACGGTCGCTGGCAAGATGCGCTCGGAACCGAAGATTCCGGCGAGCACCTTCAGGCGCGAGTCAGGCAACGGCACGACA
Organism: Glutamicibacter sp. BW77; assembly: GCF_002332285.1. Classification (NCBI taxonomy): domain Bacteria; kingdom Bacillati; phylum Actinomycetota; class Actinomycetes; order Micrococcales; family Micrococcaceae; genus Glutamicibacter; species Glutamicibacter sp. BW77. The sequence continues at coordinate 23,651 of NZ_NRGT01000078.1, forward strand.
CCCACGTTAGGTTCAATGGTTGCGAACGGGTAGTTGGCTGCCAGCACCTGGGCACGGGTCAGCGCGTTGAACATGGTGGACTTGCCGACGTTGGGCAGTCCGACGATTCCGATAGTAAGAGCCACGGGAGGAAATTCTACCTTTTACTAGTGATGAGCGCGCAATGGTGTACTGGCGCTTGAATTCTTATTGACAGATCAGGGCTATGGGCGGGCGTGCCCACCCAGGGCACGTTCCTCGTCGCCAGCTTCCTTGAGCTTGCCGCGGATCTCCTTGGGCAGCGAGAAGATGATGTCTTCCTGCGCGGTGGTGACCTCGGAAACGTCGGTGAAGCCGTACTCTGCCAGCAGGGCTACCACTTCGCGGACCAGGACCTCTGGCACCGAAGCGCCGGAGGTCACGCCTACGGTGGAAACTCCCTCGAACCATGCCTCGTCCACCTCGTTGGCGAAGTCCACGCGGTAGGAAGCCTTGGCACCGTGATCCAGTGCCACCTCGACCAAGCGTACCGAGTTCGACGAGTTCGCCGAACCCACCACGATCACCAGTTCCGAGTCCGGGGCGATCTCCTTGATCGCGGCCTGCCGGTTGGTGGTCGCGTAGCAGATGTCATCGCTCGGTGGATCCTGCAGATTCGGGAAACGCTCGCGTAGCCGGCGAACGGTTTCCATGGTCTCATCCACGCTGAGCGTGGTCTGCGAGAGCCAGATCAGCTTGTCCGGGTCCTTCACCACCACGGTGTCGGCCTCTTCGGGGTTGTTCACGATGGTGGTGACCTCCGGAGCTTCACCGTAGGTACCCTCAACCTCTTCGTGTCCTTCGTGACCGATCAGCAAGATCTCATAATCGGCTTTGGCGAAGCGCACGGCCTCGCGGTGCACCTTGGTCACCAGCGGGCAGGTCGCATCGATGGTGCGCAATCCGCGGTCCTCGGCGGACTGCACCACGGCCGGGGAGACGCCGTGGGCGGAGAAGACGACCAGTGCGCCGGTGGGCACTTCCTCGTTTTCCTCCACGAAGATCGCGCCGCGCGATTCAAGTTCGGAGACCACATGCACGTTGTGCACGATCTGTTTGCGCACGTACACCGGGGCGCCGTAGTGCTCCAACGCCTTCTCAACGGCGATGACCGCACGGTCCACGCCGGCGCAGTAGCCGCGCGGGGCGGCCAGCAGAACCTTGCGCTCGGTGACCTGCGGGGAAGCTGCGGCGATCTGCTCGGGGGTGCGACGAATACGCGGAACCCGAGGGATCGGCAACGAGACCGGGACAGAAGTGGAAGTAGCCATACCCCTAGTCTACGAACCCCATGCAAGTTAGCGCATGCTCATATGATGCGTGCCACCTGCAAAGGGCTGTGAGTTTAGCCTCCACCGCAGAATCCGGGACCGGCGCCGGGCATGAAAACCCCTTATTTTGTCTCAGCCGTGGTGTAGCGTCACTACTGCGCGTCCTTCTCCGGCCAGCCTCAACTGGCGGCAGGTCAAGCGCGCGGAACCACACATCGTTTCAAAACTTCCAAGGAGCGGCCCGCATGGAGTCCGAGTCCCCCGCCGGCTTACCGGCCACCGCGGCGTTAACCACGGCAGATAATCCGTGGCCGCTACGTGTGCTCACCGAAAAGCTGAAAATCCACATCGAGAACTCCCCCATGACCTGGGTGGAAGGTCAGCTGTTGGAGGCGAATGTGCGCAACGGGCACGCCTACCTGACCCTGCGCGATGTAGACGTGGATAACTCTTTCTCGGTCACCGTGTGGTCCTCGGTGATGCGTAAGCTCGATGCCACCCCCGAGGTCGGCTCGCGCGTGGTCGCCCGGGTGAAACCAAGTTTTTACGCTAAGACCGGCAGGCTTTCGCTGAACGCTACGGACCTGCGCCCGGTGGGCTTGGGCGAATTGCTGCTGCGCCTGGAACGGCTACGCCAGGCACTTGGCGCCGAGGGCCTGTTTAATGTCGAACACAAGCGCCGGCTCCCTGTACTGCCGGGCACCATCGGACTAATTACCGGTCGAAACTCGGATGCCGAAAAAGACGTCGTGCGCAATGCCACGCTGCGCTGGCCAGCGGTCAAATTCCGCATCATCAATACCGCCGTGCAGGGGGTAGATGCGGTCGCTCAGGTCACCGCCGCGCTGCGTGAACTGGATCAAGACCCAGCTGTTGAGGTCATCGTCATCGCCCGCGGTGGTGGCGCGCTCGAGGACCTGCTGCCCTTTTCCAACGAGGACCTAGTGCGTGCGGTGTTCGCGGCATCCACCCCGGTGGTCTCCGCCATCGGACACGAGGCGGACCGCCCGATCCTCGACGACGTGGCAGATTTACGTGCTTCCACCCCGACCGATGCGGCCAAGCGCATCGTGCCGGATCTGACCGAAGAATTTGCCGGGCTGCAAATGTCGCGTCAACGTCTGGACCGGGCGATTAGCAACCTGCTGACCCGCGAGGCGCAGGTGATCTCCGCGCTGCGCCAACGTCCGGTACTGGCTAACCCGCACACCATGATCGCTTCGCGGGCCGAAGATCTGCAGCGTTGGCGAGAACGAGCCACCGCTCTGATCCGCCACCGGGTGCAACGGGCCGGCGATGAGATCGCACATCTCAGCGCCCAGGTGCGCGCTTTATCTCCGCAACAGACCCTGGACCGTGGGTATTCGGTCACCCAGCTGGCCGACGGTTCGGTGGTTCGTGCTGCCGAGGCACTGACCGGTGGCGAACAACTACGCATTCGAGTGGCCTCGGGCAAACTGACCGCCACCGTTGATCAAATTTTCCCGACCGAGCAGGCCAACGAAAACGTTTAAGGACAGAACATGAGCGAGCAAATCCCGGCAGACATCAAAAACCTCTCCTATGAGCAGGCCCGCGAAGAACTGATGAACGTAGTTAATCAGTTAGAAACCGGCGGCGTCCCCTTGGAAGCCTCACTGGCTTTGTGGGAGCGTGGCGAAGCACTGGCGACGCACTGCGAAAATTGGCTCAACGGCGTCTCCGAACGCCTCGATCAGGCTCGCGCCCGCGTAGAAAACGCGACGGAGCAGTAACACCCCTGCCCACCGGGCAGATTTGTGGCTACGCTGAGCCCTATGGATATGGCTTGGTGGGCGTTCATATGGGGTTTGGTCTCTGGGGCTTCGCTGTTGCTTGGCGCAGCCGCCGGGTGGTGGCTGAAACTGCCCAAGGTTCTGGTCAACGGCGTGTTAGCCTTCGGCGCCGGTGTACTGATCAGCGCGTTGGCCTTCGAGCTTGTCGCCGAAGCCTACGAGGGCGGCGGGCTGCTAGTCACCGCGTTGGGATTGGTCAGCGGCGCGCTAATCTACTTTTTCGCCAACCGGATCGTTGCCAAGCGTTCGCGGCGGCGCGGTGCTGGCAGCGAGGCAAATTCGGGTAATGCGCTGGCCATTGGCGCGCTGATCGATGGAATCCCCGAATCCGTGGCACTCGGCGTGGGACTGGTCGCCGGCGGCGCGGTCAACCCGGCAATGCTCGTGGCGATTTTCATCTCCAACATTCCCGAGGCACTGGCCAGCACCGCAGCGCAAAAAGAGGCTGGTAAAAAAGCTGGTGGCATCTTTGCGCTCTGGGGTGCGGTCACCCTGGCCGCCGGAATTTCCGCCTGGGCCGGGTACGCGTTACTCTCGCTCACCGATCCGGCAATTACCGCGTTCGCGATTGCGCTGGCCGCCGGCGGCATCCTCACCATGGTCTCGGACACGATGATTCCCGAGGCCTGGAAGGTGGAGCACGACTACACCGGGCTCATCGCGACCGCCGGATTCCTCACCGCCTTCGCCGTGCACACCGTCGCTTAACCGTCCTATTTGGTAGCGTCCAAACGTTTGCGTTCGGCCTCCAGATCAAAGTCTGCCTTCGGCCATTGGGGGTCGATACCGCGCAGCGTCTGGAGCAGTAGTTCGGCCACGCACAAACGGGCGCGCCATTTTTGATCCGCCGGAATCACGTACCACGGGGCGCTCTCGGTTGCGGTGCGTCCGATCGCGACTTCATAGGCACGCTGATACTCGTCGAATAACAGTCGGTCATCCACATCCCCCGGAGCGTACTTCCAATGCTTGTCCGCCCGGTCCAAGCGCTCGCTGAGCCGCTCATACTGTTCCTCGCTGCTGATATGTAGCATCACCTTGTGCAGGTGAATTGAGCGCGCCTGCAGCCGGCGTTCAAATTCGAGAATCTGCGGGTAACGCTGCTCAATTTCCTGCTCGCTGCTGAGCTTTTGCACCTTGTGGATCAGCACGTCTTCATAGTGCGAGCGGTCAAAAACGCCGATGATCCCGGGAGCCGGTAGCTGTTTTTCTACCCGCCAGAGGAAGTCGTGAGCCAGTTCTTCCTTGGTCGGTGCCTTAAACGCATGATGTTCCACGCCTTGTGGATCGAACATTCCCATCACGTGGCGTACGATCCCGCCCTTGCCGGAGGTGTCCATGCCCTGGAGCACCAGCAGTAGTGAATCGGATAGTTCTTCGTGGAGTGCGGCGGCGAACAGTCGTTCTTGCAGATCGGCGAGCTCCTCGGCGATCGCTTCCATCCGTTGCTCGGCAGCCTTTTTATTTTTAGGGGCATCTTTCGGCCACCAATTGGGGTTGTTGGTGGCGCGAATGGATAAATCCACCTCACTTACCACGCGCAGGGCTTGGACGAGGTTCTGCGGGTAATCGCTCATTTGGTTCCCAACTCATGGCACGGACGTTGTTTGTTAGCCTACTGGTCGGCTGTGCTATTTGAGAAGCATCTGGGTTGCTAGCGCACCGGCACGCCGCAGGTACTCTGCGCGCTCATAGGTGCCACGGACAAAATTCGTGAGATTTTCGACGTCTTCGCGATTCGGCTCCCAACCTTCATGCCAGGAAGCCACAAAAGCTTGGACAATGGCGTTGCGACTTTGACTGCCAAGACCCGCAAATAGCTCGGGCCAACGTGACTCAAGATCAAGAATTTTAGACACCTCTGCGCCCCCTTCGAACATGGTTCAATTTTACCGTGTTTGCTCAGGCAGTTCGAGGTTTTACCGTTGTTAGAACAGCTCGGCGAAGCAGAGTTTTCTTTGGCCATAAACGCAAAAAACCCGTGTGCCATTTGTTTGTGGCACACGGGTTTTGAACGGCTTCGCTTAGGCGCGGGCACGCCATTCTTCGAGGAACATCGAGATGCGTCCCACCGCGTCGGTCAGATCGCGCACGTTGGGCAAGGTGACCAGACGGAAGTGATCGGGTTTAGGCCAGTTAAACGCGGTGCCCTGGGTGATCAGGATCTTCTGCGCCTTGAGCAGCTCGAGTGCGAACTTCTCATCGTCGTGCATCGGGTAGACCTCGGGGTCCAGCTTCGGGAACATGTACAGGGCACCCTGGGCCTTCTGCACGCTCACCCCGGGGATTGCCTGCAATAGGTCGTAGGCGGCGTCGCGCTGTTCTTTCAGGCGCCCGCCGGGCAGGATCAGATCGTTGATCGACTGGTAGCCACCCAACGCGGTCTGGATCGCGTGCTGCGCCGGAACGTTTGCGCACAGGCGCATGTTGGTCAGCAGGTTGATGCCTTCGATGTAGTTGGTCGCCTGATGCCGGGGACCGGAAATCGTCATCCAGCCGGCGCGGAAACCACAGACCCGGTAAGCCTTGGACAGGCCCGAGAAGGTGAGCACCAAAACGTCGTCGGCCAGGGCGGCGGTGTTGATGTGGACGGCATCGTCGTAGAGGATCTTCTCGTAGATCTCATCGGAGAACACGATCAAATTGTGCTTGCGCGCCAGCTCCAGGATCCCCTCCAGGGTGTCCTTCGGGTACACCGCCCCGGTGGGGTTGTTGGGGTTGATGATCACGATGCCCTTGGTGCGATCGGTGATCTTCGCTTCCATATCCTCCAGATCCGGCAGCCAGCCCTCCTCTTCCACGTTGAGGTAGTGCACCGGGGTGCCGCCGGCCAGCGAAACCGAGGCGGTCCACAGCGGGTAGTCGGGGGCCGGGATGAGCACTTCGTCGCCGTTGTTCAACAGCGCGTTCAGGCTCAGCGTGATCAGCTCGGAGACGCCGTTGCCCAGGTACACATCATCGACCCCAATGGTCTGGATGCCGCGGGTCTGGTAGTACTGCGAGACCGCGGTGCGCGCCGAAAGGATGCCGCGCGAGTCCGAGTAGCCCTGCGCGTTGGGCAGGTTGCGGATCATGTCCACCAACACCGCGTCCGGTGCCTCAAAACCGAAGGTGGCGGGATTGCCAATATTCAGCTTTAGGATGCGGTGCCCCTCGGATTCCATGCGCTGCGCATGTTCAAGCAGGGGCCCGCGAATGTCGTAGAGGACGTTGTGAAGCTTCGTGGATTGCTTGAATTCTGCCATGGGTTCACTTTCTCATGTTTGGCACGCGCCGCGCGCCTTCGGGTCGGCTGATGACCTGCCGGTGTTGCGCTACTGCGTGAGGATCTTAAACCTGCCGGCCGCGGTCTGCGGATCCAGCGCGTCCACGCCGCTGACCATCCGGTTGATTCCGATCAGCGAGGTTTGATCAATTTTTTTGGTGACCGAGTTGATCAGGTTTTGCGCCTCTTGGTCCAGTTGGTCCTCGGCCAGTGGCACCACGGTTTTGGCCTCAAAAATCTTTTCGCTACCCGCAATGATCTCAAAACCTTCATCGCCGATGATGGCATCGGCCGAGTCGAGTATCACTACCCGGTTCAGCGAGGCACGCAGCTGGTTGGCTAATTGTGCCGCGGGAACGGTTTTATACCGGGGCTTGGTGCAGCCCTCGGCGGCCAGCGCACTGCTCAGCGCCTCGGTTTGCGGGGCGACCCCGATAAATTCCAGCTTCTGGCAGTTAGCGGCCAGGCTCGGAACTGAATCCACGCCGTGGCTGGTGGCCTCGGCGGCGCTCATCACCAGCACCGGGGTACTTTGAGCGTCGCTTTGCTGCAGCGCGCGCACGGCCGGATCGGCGGTTTTAAAACCCTCGACGGTGGTGTGATCCGCGGTGGAGATGGCCAGATCCGCGTGCCCGTCGAGCACCTGCTGGTACGGGTTGGCGCTAGATTCAGACTCGGTGACCTGGTAGCCGGCTGAGCGCAGTGCCTCGGCGTAAATTGTGCCCAGCGTCAGCTCGGTGGCAGAGGTGCCGCTGGCCACCGAAATACTGATGTTTTTGGACTGCGCCACCGGGTCGGGATCGCCACCGGTGCAGGCGGTCAAAGACAGCGTCACGGCCAGGGTCAGCGCGCCGAAGGTGGCGGTTTTAGGTAAGTTCATCTCCCCTAGATTCTAGGCTAGCTCGGTGGTTTTGCGGCTCAGCGCACGCCGGGGCCGGTTAAAGACAGGATCAGATCGACCCGCTCGATGCGGTTCAGTGCCTTAATTTCTTCCCGGGTAAACCAGGCGGCCTGGCTGGTGGAGCCGGCAACTTCGTGACGTAGTTGGCCGCCTAAGAGCTTGGCCCGGTAGGTGACGGCCACGGTCTGCATCGGGCAATCATCGCCGGAGTATCGTCTGGCGGCCGGGATGATCCCGGTGGTGACATCGAGCAGGCTGAGGTTTCCGACGCTATAGCCGGTCTCCTCATATACCTCACGGATGGCCCCGTCGATGGTTTGCTCCCCCAGGTCGATGCCGCCTCCGGGCAGGGACCAGCGCGGGGTGAACTTGGGATCGCGGTGGCGCATATCCCACAAGGTCAGCAGCACCTTGTCCTCGTGTTCGACCAGGACGTAGGCCGCCAGTCGGGTATCGAAGGGTTCACCGGTGGATTCAGAACGTCGAGTCATACCCTAAATATATCGACGATTGCGCTTCTTCGTGGCAGGCGGGCGCCACGGGGACCAAGGAAAACACCCAAACATTTCAACGAACGGGGCCGGGTATGGTGAAATATTCTTATGTCATCGCACCCAGAGTCACCTTTCGGCAACGATCTCGACGAGATTGATCGAATCATCATCGACGAGCTGGTCAGCAATGCCCGCATCTCCAATGCGACGCTGGCGCAGCGTGCTTCGATCGCCCCGTCTACCGCGTTGCTGCGCACCCGTTCGCTGGTGGACCGCGGAATCCTCACCGGTTACCACGCCGAGGTCTCGCTGCCCGCGGTGGGACGCACCGTGCAGGCACTGATCTCCGTGAAGTTGCGCGCCCACGATCGGGAAAAGATCGATACCTTCCGCGAACGCATTCCGGCCTTGCCCGAGGTGCTCTCGATGTTCCATGTCTCCGGCGCCACCGACTACATGCTGCATATTGCGGTGGGCTCCACCGAGGCCTTGCGCGACTGGGTGCTCGATAATCTGGCCACCGACGAATCTGTGGGGCATACCGAAACCACCTTGGTCTTCGACCACCAGTTGGGTAACCGCGGCCCGCTTCCGGGGCACGACGCATAATTTTCTTGCGCGAGACCCAGCAAGCACAAAGACCCGCATCCTTTCCAGGGTGCGGGTCTTTGTATTCAGTGGCTCTGCGGTAATTTTTTAGGCGCGGCGGCGCTGCATGACGGCGTCGAGGTTCAGCTTCGCCTTGCTGGAGGCGGCCGGGGTGCCTGGTGCTGCCTCGGTTGCCGGAGCTGCCGGGGCTGTTACAGCCGCCGGGGTTGCCGGCTCGGCGGACTGGGGATCGGCCTTGGCGCCAACGGAGATGATCGCCGCGCGTTCCTCGGCCGAAACCTCGGCGGCCAAACGCTTGGCGTCCTGATCGGCCTTTAAGCTGATGCGCTTGGTGGGGCGTAGCGGAACGGACACCGGAATTGGTTCCGGACGGACCCGAGCGGAAATTTCGCGTTGGGTGGCTTCACGCACCGCCACATAGGTGGGCTTAGGAATATTTGTTGGCTCCCAGGTGGCAGGCTGCTTCACGCCGCCGTCCCCGCGGGCCACACGCACTGCCTCGGAGCGCAGCTCTTCGGCGGTGATTGCCGGAGCGCGGCGAGCCGAACCCGGGCGGGCGTCGAACACCTGATCATCGCTGGGCTTGCGGATGATCACCTGGTTGGCTTGATCGGCGAAGGCCGGAGTATCTAGGGCGCGTTCGCGGGTGGCTTCGAGGTGTTCGAGTAGCTTACGGTTGCGATCGAGCACCGCCAGCGCCCGCAACGAGGCTACGGAGCCAAGGGCCACGAGGAAAAAGATGCCGACGGTGGTAAAAGTCAGCGCGGTAAATGGCGCCAACAGCAAACCGATCAGCGTGGCGACGACGGCTAGCAGGCCGAGCACCGCGATGGCTAAGCGCCCATAGCGCACACGAATCTTGAGGCCTATCGCGGCAGGCTGTTGCTGCTGCGATACGCTCTGTGACGTGTTAGCCATAGGGGTCCTCCCACACCGAGTGAACGGTCAAATTCAGTGAAGCCCAACGGTGGACTTCATCAGTCAACACTATGCAACGCGCGGGGCATCAACGGGCAGATTTTGCGGTGTGTCTACAAGAATTCGCAAGTCGTGGTGGGTTCTGGGGTGCTCAAGGCTCGTACGCGAGTCAAACGGCACGATTATTCGTAGATACGTTCTAACATCGTTGTTTTGAGTTCCTCGCGGTTTAGCGCGAATGTTCGATGATCACGCCAGGCGCCGTCGATGTGCAAAAATCCCTTGCGCAGCCCTTCGTCGCGGAAACCAAGCTTTTGCACCACGCGCAGGCTGGCAGCGTTTTCCGGGCGAATGTTGATCTCTAACCGGTGTAACGCCAGAGTTTGGAAGCAGTGATCGATCACCAGGGCGCAGGCCTCGGGCATCAGGCCGAACCCGGCGTGGGAACTATCGATCCAATAGCCAATGGAGGCGGTGCGTGCGGCCCCATACTGAATGCCGCTGACCGAGACTTGTCCGATGATCGGCGGATTTTTTGAATGCAGTTGCGGCAAGGTCATCACCCAGGAGTAGCCGGTGCCCGCGTGTGCGGCGGCGCGTTTAGCCGCCAGCATCTGCCTGAAGCTCATGGGTTCAGGCGCGCCCAGCGGGTTAGTTGGATCCCAGGGTTTAAGCCACATGGCGTTGGCGTTTCGCAGGTCAATCCAGGCGAGCTGATCGCGCAGGGTCATCTCACGAAGCAGCAGTCGGTCCGAGGACAGTGGTGCCACGGCGTCGCGCCCGCGCAGAAAACTCAGCATGCACTCATCGTATCTCTGCTCGGGTCTTGAGGCGTTCACCTGTGGTTATATGACAGCGGCGGGTGTTTGGAGGGTATGCGGTGGGTGGTTGCTTGGTCGGCAGTAGACTGGAGCCCATGAACGCAGCAAACACCGCTGGCTTCGGCGCGGAGAAAAAATCCCGACGTGCACACGCGCGGGCCGCACGCCGCGCCCTGTCCCCCAGCACGCGGGACCTGTTGGCGCAAAAATTGGCCGCGCAGGCGATGAAGTACCTGGCCGAATCTACCGACACCGCCATGCGGGTCGGCGCCTACCTCTCAACGGCCGAAGAGCCAGATACCTCGGTGTTGTTAACCGCGCTGGTCGACGCCGGCATCGAAGTGTACCTGCCGGTGTGTCAGCCGCAATACCAGTTGGGGTGGGTGCGCTGGAGCCCGGGAGTGGAACTACGGCGCAGCGCGCTGGCCCCGGTGGATGAACCGGTGGGCGTTCGTCACGATGCGCGGCTTTTTGAGCAGGTGCACACGCTGTTTATCCCCGCGCTGTTAGTTGATCAGCAGGGGCTGAGGTTGGGCCAGGGCGGCGGGTACTATGACCGGTTCCTCCCGCTCATCGAGCAGCAAGCCACCCGGGTGGTCGCGCTGGTGTATGCATCCGAATTTGTGCCCACCGGCGATTTCCCGGTTGAAGCCCATGATCGACCGGTGGATGTGGTGATCACCGAGCAACAGTTCCATACCATCGACCCGCGCTAGTGCGCTTTGCCCACAGTTCGCGGCCGGTGCGTGGCTGTTCCTAGTGTTGGCGGGTTTGCTTAGGGGTATGAGTAATTTATCTCGACGCCGCACCCCGGTGATTCCGCGGCCAAAGATCCGGGCAGCACGCACGCGCCATCAGCTTTTGCGGCGTTATCGTAAACCGTTGGCCCTGGTGCTGCTGTTGCTGGCGGTGGCCGCGGGCATCAATGTGCTCGCCGAGGGGCAGCTGGCCCAACGCGAGGTGGTGGTGGCCAGCGGTGATCTGCCCTCGGGGCAGATTGTTCGCGCCGATCAGGTGCAGCTGCTGAGTATTCCGTTGGATCCGGCGGACAACCAGGTTTTGACCGAACCACAGGCGGTGATCGGCCAACGCCTGGCGGTGGCGGTTCCCGCCGGGACGGTGTTGCGCGAGCACCTGCTGGTGGGTCCAAATCTGCTGACCGGGACCATTGCCGGGACCGTTGCGGTGCCCATCAGGCTCAGCGATCCTGCCACGGTGAGCCTAATGCATCCGGGGCAGCTGGTGGACATTGTGCTGACCACCGGGGATGGTTTTGAGGCCAAGATTAGTTCTGAAACCATTGCTCGGGCGGTGCCGGTGTTATGGGTTCCGGCTTCTGGCGAGGGACAGCTGGGCATGTTTAATGCCGCAACCGTGCGCGGTGAAGGAATTATCGTGGTGGCCGCGGCCAACCAGTATTCCGATGAGCTCTCCGGTGCGGTGTCCCGTGGCAAGGTTTCGGCGGTGCTGGTGAACTAACCCCAGTGTGGGGGTTTGTCGCGTTTCATGCTTTCGGCCAAATCTTCTACATTGTCTCCCCACTGGCGTGGGTCATCGTCCTTGGCGCGCAACTCTGCTATCGGGTTGCCGGTTTTTGCGCTGGGCTTGGTCGATGGCGGCAGCCCGGTAGCTAACGCGCGGTCCACCGACGCCACTACCGGTACCGGGGTGTAACTACCGGTGAGTTCAACTTTCGCGCTCAGCTGTTGCGGCGGGGCAATGACCCGGGGTCGCTTGACCCGGCCGGCGGGTTTTTTACCCGCCGGTTGATGCCCCGCACGCTCGCTCATTTACCCTGTGGTTTCTGCGTCTGCTGATCTTCGGCTGGTGCATTTTTGGCAGCGTCGGCGCTGGCTGGGATCGGCGCCGGGGTCGCTGGCTGCTGTGCGGACTCTGCTTCCTGACCCGGCTTTGCTGCTGACTTTGCTTCTGCCTTTGCTTCTGCTTTTGCTTCTGCTTTGTCGGTCGACTTGGCCGCTGGTTTTGCCGAGGCGGGCTGCGCGGTCACGCTGCTCGCGGAGACCGGAGGCGCCATCGGAACCCTGGTACGCGGACCGGTGCGCGGATGCGCGGAGGCGGCCGGGGCCAACTCCAAACTGCGCGCCAACCGGTCGGTGACCGAGGCCGGATCGGTGAACACGTCGATGGTCCACAGTGGCACGTAGCGCCAGCCGTGGTTCTCGAAGAACTCCGGACGCAACCGGCTGCGTTCACGCACGGTCAACCCGGCATAGTGCTCGGTCCCGTCGTAAACCACTGCCAGCGGTCGCACCGGCGAATCGCCGTCCATGTCCAGCGCGTGCGCTGAAAGATCAAGCACGCCGCGGTAGTCCTCGGCCACGATTGCGCCTCGTTCACGCAGGCGCCGGGCCAGATCGGAGACCAGCGCATCAAAGCGTGGGCTACCCACGGTGCTGACGCCAGAATCCCCGGCTTCCACCCGGCCGAAGAGCTCGAAGAACTGCCAGGCCCCGCGGTACACCCGGTCCAGGTCCACATCGGCCGGTAGCAATGAGGACACCAGCGTCATGCGTTTACGTGAACGAGTCATCGCCGAAACGAAGAGCTGCTCGCCGCCTTCGCGGGAGAGCGCACCAAATTCGTGCAGGGTTTTGCCGTGCGGTGTGCGTCCATAACCCCAGGCGAAGATGACCGCGTCGCGGCGCACCCCGATGAGCCGGTCCATGGTGGTGACCACAAATGGTTCCACCTTGGAACGCAGGAAATCCATCGCGTACTTATGGTTGGGCAGCTGCACCCGGATTGCCTCGGCAATGGCTGCGGCGTGGGCACGGTTGGAGGCGATGACCGCCAGTGACTCGGTCCCACGGGTTGCGAAGTGCGCAAAGACCAGGTCCACGACCTTCGCGACCTCGGCAGCGGTGGTCTGTACCCCGTCCTCGCTGTTGGACAGCGTGCCGGTGGCATCGGGCACGTACACTCCGGTCAGCAGCGGGCTGCTGCCGGTGATGGTGACCGCAACCGGTAGCCGGGAGATCGCCGAATCGTAGTAGGTGCGCGAGAGCTGTTCGACCAGGCCCTCGTCGATCCCGCGGTACACGGTGGACAGGGTGCCGGTGACCAGAACTTCGTTCAGCGCGCTGAGCGCGGAGCGTCCCGGGTTGCGTTCCTTCAGCCGTGCGGTGGGATCAACCGACACCTCGAAAGGCTTCGGCCCGCCGAGCATTTGATCCCCGATGGCGATGACCTGCTTGGAGCGGCGGATCGCGTCAAGCACCTCGCGCAGGGTCAGGTAGTTAGCCTCTAGCAAGATCACCGCGTCGAACTCGGTATCTGCCGGCAACGCGCTGCCAAGCAGCAGGGGTGCCGAGACGAAGACCGGGGTCAACGAGCTGACCAGCGCCGGACCAAATTCGAGCAGCCCGGCCACGGTCGGGGTGCCATCCTTGAGGATTGCGCGCAACTGACGGGAGGCGGCGCGGTGATCGGCCAAGGCGGCCTTCCAATTGCGGGCCAACTCCCAGCGGATCCGTGAGGGACCCGAGGAAATGTGCGCGCCGTCGGCCAGCCGGTAGTCGGCCTCGATCTTTTCAAGCTTCGCGCCGTCGTTCATCGCTAGGAAGTCATCGCCGGAGATCATCGCCTCCAGTGCAGACTGCCACCAGGCCAGCTCAAGTTCCGCGTCGACGGCGTCCGCGTCAATTTCACGGTCGGCAAAGTCGGCGAGCAGATCTGCCAGTCCGCCTTCGGCCAGCTGTTCGGCGATGAGCGTGCGCTCGGGCAGTTCGGCCAGGTCTTCCTTGCGGTCCACCAGCGCGGCAATAATGTCCAGCAGCTCAGCGATCGGCATTTCGCGCAGTCCCGTACCCAGTTGTGGCGGGAGCATCTCGGAAAGCTTGTCGATGCGTGCGCCGGCGTCGTGATAACCGGCCTCCACGTCCAGCAGCCCGCCGGGAACGGCGGGGTTGCGCTGGCTGGTGGCGATGGCGCGCCAGGCGTCACGTTGGATGGAGACCGCTTGCAGGGCTGCCTGCAGATCGGCCACGTGCATGCCGGGGCGCACGTATTCCTTCGCGATTTTGCGCAAGCGGGAGCGCACGATGGAGCCCATCTCTACCCCGTGTTCGCGGCGCCAAGCGCTGGAGGCGGTGGCGGCGATCAGATCGTCGATGTCACCTTCAAAGATGTCCGCCTCAAACTTGTCCAGCGAACCGCGCACGGCGACCAGCAACTGCAGCTGGTCTCCCCACTTGTCGTAGCTGTCCTCTAGGCGGATCTGCGACTGGGCGGCGATTTTGAGCATATGTTCGTGCAGGATCGGCAGGTCGCGGCCAAGGCCTCCGGCGAGGGTCAGTGCCTGCTCGGTGGCTTCTTGGTTGCGTAGCGGCGCGCCAAACCATGGGCTGGTGGTGTGCGACTTGGAGAACGCGCCCAGTTGCGCGGCGCGCTTGAGCTGCGCGGCCACATGGCCACGCTGGCCCATCGAGTCAAGCACCGAACGCTTAAGCCGCACGGTGGTTGATGGTGCCGGGTCAAGCGAGGTCAGTCGAGCAAGCTCTTGCATCGCCTGGTACGGTGAGCAGCCCCAACGGCTACGCACCGAATGCAGGGATTTGACGTGTTCGTGCAGGGCTCCGCGCGATTCGCGCAGCTTCTTGAGCAACCCGCCCAGCTGTGGTTCGGTGGCTCGCTCATTGCGCAGGATCGCACGGATCAGCAGGTTGCGCAGCGCGTCGGGATCCTCATTGGGTTCCAGCAGCAGGCTGCCGGCGTCGAGCTGTTCGTTAAAGCGGCGCACAAATTCTTCGGCTGCTGAACGTTGCTCGGCGACCACCAGCACCCGCTTGCCCTTGGCGGCGAGCAGGCCGGCGGCATTCAGTGCGGTCTGGGTGGCGCCGGTGCCGGCAGCGGCGTTGATGCTCACCGATTCGCCGGCGGCAATGTAGTCGAGCATCCTCGCCTGGGACTCGTCGGCGTCCAGCAGGTAAAGCTCATCTGCCGGGTCGCGTTCGTCGCTGTTTTTGGCCAGCACGCTGGTGCCGGTGTGCACCTTACGGGTGGAGTTGGCGGCAGGCGCCGTGGCCGGGGTGGTGCGCCGTGGTTTGGAGGAGTCCTTGATCAGGCTGGCGACCCGGCGCAGACGCGATCCGCTCGATTCCTCGGACTTTGCTTCCGCCTCTGGTTGCGGGGAGGACTCTGCCTGAGTTTGAGTTTTCGCCTCGGCTGGTGCCTCGGGCTGTGCTGCCTGCGCGGCGGCTTCGGTGGGATCGCTTGCGCGTTCCTCGGCACGGATCAGCGCCTCGATCACCGGGTGCGCTCCGGTGAGGATTGCCGGATCGGCCGGGTCAATGAGATCGGAGAAGGTGGAAACCAGCAGGCGGTGTCCAACCACTACCCCGGGGACCTCGGAGAGCTGCTGGCGCAGCGCATCCATGCCACGCACCGGGTCAAAGCGGGCAATCGAGTAGGCGGCGGCGTCTACCGCTTCCACGTCGACCTTGGTGTTGTGATCGGTCTCAAATTGGCGGACGAAGGCCGGGGAAATTTCGGCGCGGCCTACCAGTTGCATGTCGTAGTCGTCGTGGTCCAGATGTTTGGACAACGTGATCCGGCCAAGCATGATCGGTGCGGAGACCGGCTCGCTCTTGCCCTCATGTACCGCGCGCCAATTGGCGACACCTGCGGCGAGGTAGCCCACGTCGATGCCGCGCTCATCCCACAACTCGGTGGTCTTAGCGCTTAATGCCCGTGCTGTCCGCTTAGCGGTCGCAAACTGATCGGCATCGTGCAACAAGGTGGACAGACGGGTACGACGGCCCGCTAGAAACTGGGCCAACCCCGATGGATTTGCATGCGTGATGTCGAGACTGTTCGACGTCGACGGAGCAAACCGCAAGGTGGTATCGGCGCCGGCGCTTTGGCCCAGGGATTTCACCCAGGCGGATACGCGCTCGGCAGCAGCATTTTGGCCACTAGTCACGACAGTTATTCCCTTCACTGAACCGACCATCACGGCGCGCGGAAAAGCTTACACGCCTCATTTCAAAGGTAGTGCACCGGTGGGGCAGAATGCGCCCACGAAACACGTTTAAACCGGACAAGCGGAACCGGTCCGTTCTCGCGCACCCGGTGAAGGGCGGCTGAGCACAGGCGGTTCCGCTTGGGCCACACGGTTTACACCGTGCCGGCTAGAACTGTGGGGTTACTCCCACTCGATGGTTCCAGGTGGCTTGGAGGTCACGTCGAGCACCACGCGGTTCACGCCGTCAACCTCGTTGGTGATGCGGTTGGAGATCTTGGAGAGCAGATCGTAAGGCAGGCGTGACCAGTCTGCGGTCATCGCGTCCTCACTGGAGACCGGACGCAGCACGATCGGGTGACCGTAGGTGCGGTGATCGCCCTGCACGCCTACCGAGCGGACGTCGGCCAGCAGTACTACCGGCATCTGCCACACTTCATCATCCAAACCTGCGGCGGTCAGCTCGGCGCGAGCGATCGCGTCGGCCTTGCGCAGCAGGGTCAGGCGTTCCTCGTTGACCGCACCGATGATGCGGATGCCCAGGCCTGGGCCGGGGAATGGCTGGCGTCCCACGATTTCCTCGGGTAGACCCAGCTCGCGGCCTACCGCGCGGACCTCGTCCTTGAACAGCGTGCGCAGTGGCTCCACCAGTTCAAAGTCCAGATCTTCTGGTAGTCCGCCCACGTTGTGGTGGCTCTTGATGTTGCTTGCGCCTTCGCCGCCGCCGGATTCGACAACGTCCGGGTACAAGGTGCCCTGCACCAGGAACTTGACCGGTTCCCCGGTGCCGGCTTCGGCCTTGAGGATTGCTACCTCGGCGGCTTCAAAGGCGCGAATGAATTCGCGGCCGATGATCTTGCGCTTGGTTTCTGGATCGGTGACGCCGTCCAGTGCGGTGAGGAAGCGTTCGCGTTCGTCGGCGATGTAGAGCTTCGCGCCGGTGGCGGCGACGAAGTCCTTCTCCACCTGTTCTGCTTCGCCTTCGCGCAGCAGACCGTGGTTGACGAAAACGCAGGTGAGGTTGTCGCCAATGGCGCGCTGCACCAGGGCAGCGGCTACTGCCGAGTCCACGCCGCCGGACAGGCCACAGATGGCCTTGCCGTCGCCGACCTGGGTGCGGATGCGTTCGATCTGTTCCTCGGCAATGTTGCCGGCGGTCCAGTCTCCGGCCAAACCTGCACCGTTGTAGAGGAAGTTCTCCAGGATGTCCTGACCGAACTCGCAGTGCTTAACCTCTGGGTGCCACTGCACGCCGTAGAGGCGCTTGGCCTCGTTGGCGAAAGCCGCAACCGGGGCGCCGGCGGTAGTCGCGAGCACCTCGAAGCCTTCGGGTGCCTTGGAGACCGAGTCGCCGTGGCTCATCCATACGTTCGGTGCTTTGTCGGCACCGGAGAGCAGGGATCGGGCTTCGCCGTTAAAGCTGGTCTGGGTGGAACCGTATTCACGCAGGCCAGTCTCCGCGACGGTACCGCCCAGGGCGTTTGCCATGGCTTGGAAGCCGTAGCAAATTCCGAGGACCGGGATACCGGCTTCGAACAGGTCGGCGCCTACGGAAGGCGCACCGTCGGCGTAAACGCTGGAGGGACCACCGGAAAGGATGATCGCTGCAGGGTTTTTGGCCAAGATGGCTTCGGTGGACAGGGTGTGCGGGACGATCTCCGAGTACACGCGGGCCTCACGTACGCGGCGAGCAATCAGCTGCGCGTATTGGGCCCCGTAGTCGACGACCAGAACCGGCTTATGTTCTGGGGTGAGGTCAGCAGTAGTCACGATCTCTAGTCTACTGGTTCAGCGCGCGGTCAATGCGCAGTAAGCATGTCATCAGTATCACCCGGGGGCTTGTAATGGGGCGTTGTGATCGGCCGGGGTACGGAAAATCCCCGCCACAACGAGTGTGACGAGGAATTTCTGACCCAATAAGTCGGGCTTTAGTAACGTTTGGCGGCCTTGGGGTGGGCGGCCAGCTCGGCGTCCACCTCGGCGTGCACCGTGCGTTCGGTGAAGAACGAGAGGAACGGGATGACCCCGCCTAAGGCGATGGTGATGAAGCGGCTAAATGGCCAGTGCATCAGCGACCAGAGGCGGAAGTCTGCGAAGAGGTACACCACGTACATCCAGCCGTGCACGATCAGGATCATCAGCGAGATGTTCACTCCCCCACTGATTTCGGCGCGGTTCAGCATCCCGATGGTGTTGGCGGCGCCGTCCAGCAGTTCACCGCCGACGAAGAGCTCGAGCTGCCAGAAGTACTTCAGGACCATTTCGGCCACGAGCAGCAACAGCATCACGCCGGTCGCGTAGGCGAACACCTTGTAAAATTTTGCGGCCGAACGGATCTGCGCCGGGGTTCCACCAAATTTGCGGGGGCGCGGTGTGGGGGTGGTGCTGGACATCTGCTCGAAGTCCTTTCGAAGTTGTGAGGGTGGTGAATTAGTTCTCTGGGAGCTGCTCGCGGGCGGCGGCTTGGGCGGCGGCATCTTCGGCGATGTCGTCCATGCCGCGCTGGTAGTCATCGCGCACCATCCGGTACCAGAGGAAGAACGCGAAGCCTGCGAAGACTACCCATTCGATCCCGTAGAACACGTTCAGCCAGTTGATCTGTGCCTCTTGTGGCTGCGGGCCGACGTAGATGGACTCCAGGCCAGGCTGAGTGACCGGTTGGCCATTGGCGGTGAGCTCATGTGCGGTGACAAACCCGGTGTAAAGCTTCAAGTCCCAGTTGTTGGACAGCTGCGCAGAAGACAAGGTGGCCAGTGCCGGGTTGCGCAGGTCGTAGTTTAGTTCCGGACCCTCGGGAGGCAGCAGACGCCCGGTGATCTCAATGGTGCCCTTCGGTGCTGAGGACGGTGTGGTGGTTTCCGGCTGCCAGCCGCGGACCACTGCCATCGCCGCGTCATCCTTGGCGCCATCGACGGCGAAGGCGGACACCACCCAGTTGCCCAGGTTGTCATCGTCGACCCGGTCCTTGATCAGCACATCGGTGCCCGGGATGAAGTGCCCGGAGAACTCGACGATTTGGTCTGCCTTGCTGCCCAGCATTTCGACGCCCGGAGCGTAGTGCTCGGTCAGCGGGACCGGCACCTCGGTTTCATCGATCTTGACCACCGGTTCGGTGGTGGACGAACCAAATTGCCAGCCCGAGAGGGCCACAAATCCGGTGGCAAACAGCAACGCACCGAGTAAGGCGGCGATCCATTTGGGTTTGAAAGCGGTTTTCAGCACACTCTAACGGTACTTCGATTGCTTGTAGAAGTTCCAATGCGCCGGGGGTGAGATTGACCTACTTCACGTTGGGCGGTGCCCGGGGAACTTTTGGCTGGGCTTGATCGTTGAGACTTTTTCGCCGGCGTGTGGAGCTGGCTTTGGAACTGGGGCGTTAAAGTACTCAAGCCCGCCGAACCTTTGCTGGGTTACGGCGGGCTTGAATGAAAATGCTTAGAAGCGGTCGGACTCGTATGGTGAGAGCACCACGTCCACGCGCTGGAATTCCTTCAGCGTGGAGTAGCCGGTGGTAGCCATCGAACGGCGCAAGGCACCAACCAAGTTGGAGGTGCCATTGGTCTCGTGGGACGGTCCGTAGAGCACATGCTCCAG
The DNA here is from genome assembly GCF_002332285.1 of Glutamicibacter sp. BW77. Classification (NCBI taxonomy): domain Bacteria; kingdom Bacillati; phylum Actinomycetota; class Actinomycetes; order Micrococcales; family Micrococcaceae; genus Glutamicibacter; species Glutamicibacter sp. BW77. Next base: position 43,336 of record NZ_NRGT01000078.1, read on the forward strand.
CGAGCCGACGGTACCGATCTGCGCGCGGTCACCTCGTGGGCTGACCTCATGCACGGCTTCCATCCCCCAGTGGTATCCGGCGCCCGGTGCTTCTTCGGCGCGGGCCAGGGCGGTACCGAGCATCACTGCGTCGGCGCCCATGGCGATGGCCTTGACGATATCTCCGGAGTTGCCCAGGCCACCATCGGCAATGACGTGCACGTAACGGCCACCGGTTTCTTCGATGTAGTCGCGGCGGGCCGCTGCCACGTCGGCAATGGCGGTAGCCATCGGTGCGTGAATGCCCAGGGTGCGGCGGGTGGTGGAGGACGCGCCGCCACCAAAGCCGACCAGTACGCCGGCCGCGCCGGTACGCATCAGGTGCATGGCCGGGGTGTAACCGGCCGCTCCGCCCACGATGACGGGAACGTCGAGCTCATAAATGAACTGCTTGAGGTTCAGTGGTTCGGTGTTCTGCGAGACGTGCTCGGCCGAGACGGTGGTGCCGCGGATGACAAAAATGTCAACGCCGGCATCGATGACCGCCTGGGAGTATTCCTTGGTGCGCTGTGGGGTCAGGGAGCCCGCCACGACCACGCCGGACTCGCGGATTTCTGCCAAACGGGTGCCGATCAGCTCAGGCTGGATCGGAGCCGCGTAAAGTTCTTGCAGCTTCGCGGTGATCTTCGAATCGTTGCGGGTGCTCGCCTCGGAACGCAGCCCGGCAATTTCAGCCAGTACCGGTTCCGGGTTTTCGTAGCGGGTCCACAGTCCTTCAAGGTTCAGCACGCCTAAGCCGCCGAGCTTGCCCAGGGCGATTGCGGTGGCCGGGGAGGTCACCGAATCCATGGGTGCGCCCAAGATGGGGGTTTCAAACGCGAACGCGTCGATCTGCCAAGAGACCGATACGTCCTTGGGATCACGGGTTCGGCGATTCGGTACGATCGCTACGTCGTCCAGGGAATATGCCTTCGTGGCGCGCTTGCCACGGCCGATCTCAATCTCGTTACTCACCTAACAAGGTTACCAAGTTCCGCGGAGATTCCCGCTTCGGTCAACGCGCAACGCCCCGCACCACTACGGGTACGGGGCGTTATTTGGCTGATTTACGGTGAGCAAGTTCACCGCAAATTACCCAATGTGGCGTATCAACAGCGCGTTTAGCGCTCGGTTTTGCTGGCCTTCAGGCGGCTGAGCGTGCTGGCCAATGCGGTGGCGGCGCGTTCTTCGGCGGCTGCGATCTTTTCCATTTGATCGGCCATGCGGGCAAAGAGCTCGCTGCGTGTTTCTGGGTCTATCTCGGGATCGACCATTTCGCTCAAGTCAATCCAGTCAGCTGCGAGCTGCGCATAATCCGCGGCGTGCTCGGCCAGCGGTTCAAGGCCCGGGAACTGCTCGCACTCATCGAGGAAGTCTGCGTAGAGTCCGCGTAAGCCACCGAGTCCGCCAAAGCGGGTATCGGTCATGAAACCGTGTAGCTGTGCCAGTCCGGTTTCCAGACGTTGCGGATCGGCGAAGATCTGCGTCCAGCCCTTCTTGCTGTCGGTGTCGCGCAGGCTTTCAACCCAGGTGTGCATTCCGGCGATACCGACGCGGTTTGCGAAGTGCTCCGGGATGCCCTTGAGTTCCAAGGTGCCAAGCAGTCGGCCGTTAGTTTCGGTGACCGCTTCCAGTACGTTGGCGCTGAGCGTGTCCAGGTTTGGTGAGCGGCGCGACGGAATCCAGGCTTGCCAGTTCTTTTCTTTTTTGCGCTTGGCGCGGGCGACGGCCAGATCGTTTGGGCTGATCGGCATCAGTGCGCCGGAGCCATCATCGATGAGCAGGTCATCTTCGTGTTCACCGACGATAGCGACGTCGATGATGTCTGCCTCATCCACCTCGCCGGCTTCGATCCATGGCAGTGCGCTGACCGCAACGCGTACGACAACCGCGCGGCCTGCGTCCAGCCCCGCATCGAGGTACTCGGTAGCGCTGTCTGATGAACCGGTGGTGCGTTCGGTGACCTTGGCGCCGCAGCGACGCAACAGGTTCTGCGTGTATGGCTCTGGGTGCGCGCGGGTGACGAGGGTGACCGTGGTGGCCTGCTCGTACTCGAAGGTGAAGGCCATGAAGCCGATGCCGCCGGCAAGTCCTGCCAGCAGTGCCTCGCTTAGCGGTTCACCGGTGGCTGGGTTGCTCACGCCGGCTTGGGTGAGGACTCGGTGCCAAAGGCCCGCGTCGTACTGCACGACTTCGGTCGGGGCCGGGTACTCGGGCAACTCTTCTGCCGGGCTTGGTGCCGGTGCAGGCTTGGGCTTTGGTTTGGGTTTGCCGTGTTTTTCAGCGTATCGCGCGTCTTTAGCCTCTTGGGCGTAGTTGCGTGCGGCGGCTGCGCGGGCCGCGCGAGGGCCTTCGGGCTTATCGGTCAGGATGTTCTTGCGCGCGGTCGTGTAGCTCTCGCCTGTTCGAGCCATGCGTTCACGGGCGAGCTTCTTCAGATTCGCGGGTTGTGCCAAGATCATGTCCTTCGTTGCCGGTGACGCGCACCGTTGCGTGGCGTCGTGCCTACATTCTACGTGGGGTGGGCTCGGTGTTTCTTCCGCACCGGTACCCGCGACTGGCTAAACTATGAGGGTCCCGACACATGCCGCCGCTGGCAGCTCGTCAATTTTTCGAAACTAGCTTCCAAGGACCGTGCCGATTTCTTCTTCCCGATTCCCCCTTCGTGCCCTGTGGGTATTGCCTGCGCTATATCTGCTCGGGCTGATCTGTGTTGCGCTCTGGCCAACGCCGGTGGATGCCTCGGCCCGGGGTGCTTTGGATAGTGTTTTAGCTTGGCTGCATTCGGTGGGCGTGCCGAACTTTGTTGGCTATGATCTGGTGGAGTTCGGCGCGAATATCGCACTTTTCATCCCGTTGGGGTTGTTGATGGGCTTTGGGCTGCGGCGCTTCTGGCTGGCGGTGGGGCTTGGAGTGCTCGCAACTTCACTGATCGAAGCGAGCCAGTGGTTATTTCTCCCGCAGCGTTTTGCGTCGGGCTTTGATATTCTCGCCAATTCTTTGGGCGCACTGCTTGGCGCGCTGTGTTGGTTACTCTGGTCGCGTAGTCGTCGGAAGGTTCGGGCCGAGGGGCAGGGCTCAGCCCCGATCGGAGATCAGTCCCAGTAAGTATTACGCCGCGGTAACTGCGCAGGGTCAATATGCTTCGGCAAAATCACGTGCGGCAACCCATCAACCACCACAATCTTGATCCGACCCGAATCAGCATCCATATGCGCACCCCGGCACAGACCAGCCAAATTGATCAACTTCGTTTCCCCACCCATCCACCACGGATCAATATGGTGGAACTCAATCTTCTCCGGTGGCTCAGTGCAGCCAGGCACAATGCATCCATGATCACGTGCGAGGACGGCGCGTTTGAGTTTCTCCGGCACCAACCGTTGGGCTCGACCATAGTCAAGCAGTTCACTTTTCGAATTGAATACTGCCGGGATGATATCTGCTTCGCATAACAACCGTCTCAAATCCCCGGGCGGAAGTTTCACCCCGTGGGCGGTGCGGGCATCGCCTGAGGCGAGGTCCTGCAAATTTTCGAGCTTCAAATGCACGAGAACTTCAGGCCTGATCCGTTGGCTACCACCACCGCTGTTGGTGGGGATTGTGGTGAGGAGGTCCATCAACGCGTTGAGCGCACGTTCGGGGACCGTCGCTGGGGGTTCGGTGGTTTCTGGTTCCCAGATTGCTTCCTCCAACGCCCCTTCGGGTAAGAAATCCAAGATGCTGGGTTCTACTGTGGGTTCTGCTACGGCCGCCTGTGCAGGTGCTTCGTCTTGTGGTTCTGGTGTGGTGGTTGGCTCAGCAGCAGCAGCGGGTGCGGGTTCGGCAGTAGCTTGCTCAGCAGAGGAAGAGTCCGTAGCACTAGCCGACTCATCAACCGTGCCGGCCTGCGGAGGACGGTTGACCCGAGCCTGCGC
>NZ_NRGT01000079.1:0-187 GCF_002332285.1 Glutamicibacter sp. BW77
AGTGTCCAGGGCCTCAAACCATCATCATTACTGACATAACTACTTCAAGTTAAGTCCGGCGGTGACCTACTCTCCCACACCCTCACGAGTGCAGTACCATCGGCGCAGTGGGCCTTAGCTTCCGGGTTCGGTATGGGACCGGGCGTTTCCCCCACGCTATGACCGCCGTAACAGTCTCGAAACAACA
>NZ_NRGT01000079.1:275-5725 GCF_002332285.1 Glutamicibacter sp. BW77
TCAGTGTGTTACAAGGTTGTTGTCTCGTAACCGTATAGTGAACGCGAACAATAATTGTCTCAAATAATTGCTTTACAGTGTGTTGTAAGTCATCGGCCTATTAGTACAGGTCAGCTACACAAGTCTTTAGTCCTTGCTTCCACATCCTGCCTATCAACCCAGTGGTCTAGCTGGGGGCCTCTCACACTCAAGGTGCATGGAAATCTCATCTCGAAGCAGGCTTCCCGCTTAGATGCTTTCAGCGGTTATCCCTTCCAAACGTAGCTAATCAGCGGTGCACTTGGCAGTACAACTGACACACCAGAGGTTTGTCCGTCCCGGTCCTCTCGTACTAAGGACAGCCCTTCTCAAATTTCCAACGCGCGCAGCGGATAGGGACCGAACTGTCTCACGACGTTCTAAACCCAGCTCGCGTACCGCTTTAATGGGCGAACAGCCCAACCCTTGGGACCTACTCCAGCCCCAGGATGCGACGAGCCGACATCGAGGTGCCAAACCATGCCGTCGATATGGACTCTTGGGCAAGATCAGCCTGTTATCCCCGAGGTACCTTTTATCCGTTGAGCGACGGCCCTTCCACGAGGTGCCGCCGGATCACTAGTCCCGACTTTCGTCCCTGCTCGAGCTGTCACTCTCACAGTCAAGCTCCCTTGTGCACTTACACTCGACACCTGATTGCCAACCAGGCTGAGGGAACCTTTGGGCGCCTCCGTTACATTTTAGGAGGCAACCGCCCCAGTTAAACTACCCATCAGGCACTGTCCCTGAACCAGATCATGGTCCGAAGTTAGGTGACCGGTACAGCCAGAGTGGTATTTCAACGATGACTCCACCCGAACTAGCGTCCGAGCTTCACAGTCTCCCACCTATCCTACACAAGCTGCACCGAACACCAATACCAAACTATAGTAAAGGTCTCGGGGTCTTTCCGTCCTGCTGCGCGTAACGAGCATCTTTACTCGTACTGCAATTTCGCCGAGTTCATGGTTGAGACAGCGGGGAAGTCGTTACTCCATTCGTGCAGGTCGGAACTTACCCGACAAGGAATTTCGCTACCTTAGGATGGTTATAGTTACCACCGCCGTTTACTGGGGCTTAAATTCTCAGCTTCGCAACAAGTTGCTAACCGGTCCTCTTAACCTTCCAGCACCGGGCAGGAGTCAGTCCGTATACATCGTCTTGCGACTTCGCACGGACCTGTGTTTTTAGTAAACAGTCGCTTCCCCCTGGTCTCTGCGGCCCACACCCGCAAAAGAAGAGCAAGTCTTCTCCACGGGGCAGGCCCCCCTTCTTCCGAAGTTACGGGGGCATTTTGCCGAGTTCCTTAACCATGATTCTCTCGATCGCCTTAGTATTCTCTACCTGATCACCTGTGTCGGTTTGGGGTACGGGCGACTAGAACCTCGCGCCGATGCTTTTCTAGGCAGCATAGGATCACCAAATCACCCACCAAAGTGGGCGCCTATCAGGTCTCAGGCTCTATGAGTCACGGATTTGCCTATGACTCGCCCTACACCCTTGGACCAGGTCAATTCCATTGCCTGGCTCGGCTACCTTCCTGCGTCACACCTGTTAATACGCTGACCTCACAACATCGGTTCCCAACACCTCACACAACAAACAACCCGAAGGCCGCAACAGTCATGCTCAACACTGGTTAGCATCAATCGCTCAGTATGGGCGGTTCTTCGCCGGTACGGGAATATCAACCCGTTGTCCATCGACTACGCCTGTCGGCCTCGCCTTAGGTCCCGACTCACCCAGGGCAGATTAGCTTGACCCTGGAACCCTTGATCATTCGGCGGACGGGTTTCTCACCCGTCATTCGCTACTCATGCCTGCATTCTCACTCGTGTGGTCTCCACCGCTGGTTTACACCGCGACTTCACCGTCCACACGACGCTCCCCTACCCATCCAAACACCCAATCGAAACCGGGTAAATATCTGAATGACGCAACTTCGGCGGTGTGCTTGAGCCCCGCTACATTATCGGCGCGGAATCACTTGACCAGTGAGCTATTACGCACTCTTTCAAGGGTGGCTGCTTCTAAGCCAACCTCCTGGTTGTCACAGCAACTCCACATCCTTTTCCACTTAGCACACGCTTAGGGGCCTTAGTTGGCGTTCTGGGCTGTTTCCCTCTCGACTATGAAGCTTATCCCCCACAGTCTCACTGCTACGCTCTCACTTACCGGCATTCGGAGTTTGGCTAACGTCAGTAACCTTTTAGGGCCCATTAGCTATCCAGTAGCTCTACCTCCGGTAAGAAACACATAACGCTGCACCTAAATGCATTTCGGGGAGAACCAGCTATCACGAAGTTTGATTGGCCTTTCACCCCTACCCACAGCTCATCCCCTCCATTTTCAACTGAAGTGGGTTCGGTCCTCCACGCGCTCTTACACACGCTTCAACCTGGCCATGGGTAGATCACTTCGCTTCGGGTCTAGACCGTGCCACTCAAACGCCCTATTCAGACTCGCTTTCGCTACGGCTTCCCCACACGGGTTAACCTCGCGACACAGCACTAACTCGCAGGCTCATTCTTCAAAAGGCACGCCATCACACAACCACAAGGGTCATGCTCTAACGGATTGTAAGCGCACGGTTTCAGGTACTATTTCACTCCCCTCCCGGGGTACTTTTCACCATTCCCTCACGGTACTGATTCACTATCGGTCATCAGGTAGTATTCAGGCTTACCAGGTGGTCCTGGCAGATTCACACAAGATTTCTCGAGCCCCGTGCTACTCGGGTACCCACACTAGAACGGCAGACACGCATTACACCTACGGGACTATCACCCTCTCTGGTCCGGCATTCCAACCGATTCACCTATACGCCTGCACCTCATCCCGCCAACCAGATAGGGTTGGCACATGTGGGCCCCACAACCCCGGTGATGCAACGCCTATCCGCTATCACACACCAACCGGTTTAGCCCCATCCGCGTTCGCTCGCCACTACTAACGGAATCACTATTGTTTTCTCTTCCTGCGGGTACTGAGATGTTTCACTTCCCCGCGTTCCCTCCACGCAACCTATACATTCAGCTGCGGGTCATACGGCATGACACCGTACGGGGTTTCCCCATTCGGAAATCCTGGTCTCAACGTCAGGTTATCGACTCCACCAGGCTTATCGCAGATTCCCACGTCCTTCATCGGCTCCTGATGCCAAGGCATCCACCGTGCGCCCTTAAAAACTTCAACACAAAACAAGTTCTCAAGTTTGAGCTATAAAACAATCAACAAAATCACAAAACAACCACACCAAAAAACCCCAAAAGGCTCTCTAACATGGTCATCTTATAAGATGCTCGCGTTCACTATACAGTTCCCAAACAACAACCCCACACCCCCACACAAACCACCAACAACCCACCCCACAAAGAGGCGAACCATCACGATGACCGTGCAAAGACACAGGACAAACACTGAAACACCAAACCCCTCAACAAAAGGGGGCTTGTTGCCTCAAAACCCAACAGCATGCCAAACCATACAAACCACCTGGCCCCCACACCCTCATTCCAACACCCACAACCCCCAAAGGAGAAGCAAACGCGTACTAAGAAAGCATGAACACCATGCAGCCACAGCCAATACCACCAAACACAACATGAGCTGCATCTGTTTTTCCGGTATTGAGTTCATTGATATTCCACCCATGAGCAACCCGCCTGCCAACACTCGTGACAGAAACGGGCAACCAATAATTGGTTAGCTCCTTAGAAAGGAGGTGATCCAGCCGCACCTTCCGGTACGGCTACCTTGTTACGACTTAGTCCCAATCGCCAGTCCCACCTTCGACGACTCCCTCCACACAAGGTGGTTAGGCCATCGGCTTCGGGTGTTACCAACTTTCGTGACTTGACGGGCGGTGTGTACAAGGCCCGGGAACGTATTCACCGCAGCGTTGCTGATCTGCGATTACTAGCGACTCCGACTTCATGGGGTCGAGTTGCAGACCCCAATCCGAACTGAGACCGGCTTTTAGGGATTAGCTCCACCTCACAGTATCGCAACCCATTGTACCGGCCATTGTAGCATGCGTGAAGCCCAAGACATAAGGGGCATGATGATTTGACGTCATCCCCACCTTCCTCCGAGTTGACCCCGGCAGTCTCCCATGAGTCCCCACCTTTACGTGCTGGCAACATGGAACGAGGGTTGCGCTCGTTGCGGGACTTAACCCAACATCTCACGACACGAGCTGACGACAACCATGCACCACCTGTGAACCAGCCCCGAAGGGAAACCCCATCTCTGAGGCGGTCTGGAACATGTCAAGCCTTGGTAAGGTTCTTCGCGTTGCATCGAATTAATCCGCATGCTCCGCCGCTTGTGCGGGCCCCCGTCAATTCCTTTGAGTTTTAGCCTTGCGGCCGTACTCCCCAGGCGGGGCACTTAATGCGTTAGCTACGGCGCGGAAAACGTGGAATGTTCCCCACACCTAGTGCCCAACGTTTACGGCATGGACTACCAGGGTATCTAATCCTGTTCGCTCCCCATGCTTTCGCTCCTCAGCGTCAGTAGATGCCCAGAGACCTGCCTTCGCCATCGGTGTTCCTCCTGATATCTGCGCATTTCACCGCTACACCAGGAATTCCAGTCTCCCCTACATCACTCTAGTCTGCCCGTACCCACCGCAGATCCGAGGTTGAGCCTCGGACTTTCACGGCAGACGCGACAAACCGCCTACGAGCTCTTTACGCCCAATAAATCCGGATAACGCTTGCGCCCTACGTATTACCGCGGCTGCTGGCACGTAGTTAGCCGGCGCTTCTTCTGCAGGTACCGTCACTTTCGCTTCTTCCCTACTGAAAGAGGTTTACAACCCGAAGGCCGTCATCCCTCACGCGGCGTCGCTGCATCAGGCTTTCGCCCATTGTGCAATATTCCCCACTGCTGCCTCCCGTAGGAGTCTGGGCCGTGTCTCAGTCCCAGTGTGGCCGGTCACCCTCTCAGGCCGGCTACCCGTCGTCGCCTTGGTGAGCCATTACCTCACCAACAAGCTGATAGGCCGCGAGTCCATCCCCAACCGATAAATCTTTCCACCAAAAACCATGCGGTTAAAGGTCATATCCAGTATTAGACCCAGTTTCCCGGGCTTATCCCAGAGTCAGGGGCAGGTTACTCACGTGTTACTCACCCGTTCGCCACTAATCACCCGTGCAAGCACGGGGTCATCGTTCGACTTGCATGTGTTAAGCACGCCGCCAGCGTTCATCCTGAGCCAGGATCAAACTCTCCATAAAAAACAAAAAGCCACCGAAACCCCTTGGAAAATAAGGGAAGAATCGATGATAAAATCCTGGCGAATAAAAACACTTGAAACAACACACGGGGGTGCATCATTCCAAGCAAATGTTATATATCCACCAAATTAAAAATAATTCGGTATCAACAAACTTGGCACACTATTGAGTTCTCAAACAACAAACACT
>NZ_NRGT01000080.1:0-31950 GCF_002332285.1 Glutamicibacter sp. BW77
GCTATTTTTTAGCCGGTTAAGCGTACGACAATGCGGCTGCCGAAACGGTCATGGGATTATTCAAGAATGAAGCCGTGGCCAAGGGTTCTCCCTTCCGCAGTGGTGCGTTGAAGACCGAATCAGATGTCGTTGAGGTCGTCTTCGACTGGGTCTTTTGGTACAACAATGATCGCTTGCATTCCTCGCTGGATCACCAAACTCCCGAGGAATTTGAGCGTGCCTACTATGATGAAATGACAGGCTCGTTACCCGACGCTGCCGCACATAAGACGGCGGCATGATTTCCGGGACGGTTCATTACGCTTATTCCGTAGCTTCGTCAAGACCTGTTATGACAAGGCATATGGGAGTATTCTCTGGTCATGGGAGTAGATTGGACCGCTCTCGAAGAGGCAATACGGGTGGCTGCCCTCCGACACGCGGCAGAAGTGATTGCTGAGCACCCGGAGCAGAATTTTTATGCCATCGCCCTGCATGGGGTCAGCACCACAGAGAGTGAAAATATCTCCATGCCGTTGCTGGCGCTTAATTCTGTGGAAGCACTCGAGCGGGACCGACAAAGCGAGTCGCGAGAGCTTCTCGTGGAGCGCGGCGAAGACCTCGATGAGGATGCCGACTACGAGGACCGATCGGATGCGCAAAGCGAGGAACAACTGCGCGGTGAAGGACTCATAGATTCCGATAACGAGCAGGATGATGAGTCCGCACAATCAGCAGACGATAGTGAAGAAGACACTGAAGACCTTGACCAGGTCTTAGAAGCTATCGAAGCGGATCTCGAAGCCGACGACAACGACAGTTTCTACTCGGATAAGTGGGAGCCAAGCGATTGGCACTGGTCTTCCATTGAATTATGCCAAGATCCTGCGGCACAAATCTGGTCTGATGCAATGACCGAGCAAGCCACGCAAGAGGGATGGGAAAATACGATCAAACGTTATTATCACACCCTCGTCGCGGTAGCTCATTCGATTCGTGAAGAGTTGAATGAACGCACCAAGGTGGATCTGGTTGCCTACGTTGCCGATGATGATCATGCAGAAAAACTCCTAGAACTCTGTCTGACCCCACAACAACTTGATGAGCATTTTCCGCAGCTAGAACAGCCAGTTCAATAGCCCCGACATGAACTGCTCAGTCTTTAGCTTCCGGCGCTAGAATAGGTGCGGCGGTCTATGGCCGCCCGCCCCTTTTCATCTCACCGCCGGGAGAGCATTTTCGTGAGTAAGACCGTCTTGGACCGTGTAGCTATTCGCCGCGCGTTGATTTCCGTGTATGACAAGACTGGGCTGGAGGAACTGGCCGCTGGGTTGCATAAAGCTGGCGTGCAGTTGGTCTCCACCGGTTCGACCGCGAAGAAGATCGCGGCGGCAGGAATTCCAGTCACCGAAGTAGAGCAGGTTACCGGCTCCCCGGAAATGCTCGATGGCCGGGTGAAGACCTTGCACCCACGCATCCATGGTGGCATTCTTGCCGACCGCCGCGTGAGCGAGCACATGGACACCCTGTCCTCCATGGACATCGACCAGATCGACCTAGTCGTGGTGAACCTCTACCCCTTCGTGCAGACCGTCGCCTCGGGCGCCAGCCAGGACGAAGTGGTTGAGCAGATCGATATTGGCGGTCCAGCTATGGTCCGCTCGGCTGCAAAGAATCACGCAGCAGTGTCCATCGTGGTTGATCCATCGTTCTACTCACAGGTCGTCGAGGCCGCTGCAGAGGGTGGCTTCGATCTGAAGACCCGTCAGCGTCTCGCCGCTAAGGCTTACGCACACACCGCAGCCTACGACACCGCAGTGGCATCATGGACCGCCAGCCAGTTCTTGGATGAAGACGGCGACGGCGTGATCGATTGGCCAGCTTACTCCGGTGTTGCCTTGCAGCGCGCCGAGGTGCTGCGCTACGGCGAAAACCCACACCAGCAGGCAGCCTTGTATGTTGATGAGGCAGCTCCTGCCGGCATCGCACAGGCTGACCAGTTGCACGGCAAGCCGATGAGCTACAACAACTATGTGGATGCCGATGCGGCATTGCGTGCGGCTTTTGATTTTGAGCAGCCAGCGGTAGCGGTCATCAAGCACGCGAACCCTTGTGGTGTCGCGGTAGCTTCCCCAGATGCCGTAGATCCAATTGCTGACGCGCACGCCAAGGCACATGCCACCGACCCGGTTTCGGCCTTTGGTGGCGTTATCGCCGCCAACCGCACCGTCACCAAGGCGATGGCAGAAACGGTTAAGGGCATCTTCACCGAGGTTGTTATCGCACCTAACTTCGAGCCAGAAGCCGTGGAAATCCTTTCGGCTAAGAAAAACATCCGCCTGCTGGCCCTGCCAGAAGGTTATGCACGTAATGCCAATGAATTCCGTCAGGTTTCCGGTGGCATGCTGGTACAAGCTGGGGATCAGATCACCGCAGCCGGTGACGACGTGGCTAACTGGACTCTTGCAGCCGGCGCGGCAGCGGATGAAAAAACTTTGGCAGACTTGGCCTTTGCTTGGCGTGCGGTGCGCGCAGCGAAGTCCAACGCAATTCTGATTGCTAAGGACGGCGCAGCCGTTGGTATTGGTATGGGCCAGGTCAACCGCGTGGATTCGTGCAAGCTTGCGGTCGAGCGTGCTAACACCCTCGGGGTGAAAGTTGAATCAGGTGCAGATGCAGCCGGCGGCGCAGAAAACGTCGACGGCGCACAGTCTGAGCAGCGCAGTCAGGGAGCCGTCGCGGCTTCGGATGCGTTCTTCCCATTCGCTGACGGTCTGCAGATTCTCTTGGATGCCGGTGTTACGGCAGTCGTGCAGCCAGGTGGATCGGTTCGCGACGAGGAAGTAGTTGCCGCCGCTAACGCGGCCGGCATCACCATGTACTTCACCGGGGCACGCCACTTCTTCCACTAAGAGGTTCCCCGCGGCACGGGCCGCTCAAGTTATCGGTAGACGATGACTTGAGCGGCCCGTCGTCTTTTAACACAGGTTACGCATTACTAATATTGAGAATCATTCTCATGTAAGCTCTAGTGCTATGAAGCTTATTTTTGTCTCATCCTTAGAAGTTCACTGCCGTGATGCAGCGGTCCAGCGCCTGCTGAGCGAGTACCCCCAGGCGCTGGTGATCAGCCACGATCTCCTCGAGGGAAATCGTGTACTGCGCCGGGTGGAAGGAAACACCAACGCCAGTGAACGCGCAGAATCCGTGCTCGAACATGGATGCGTCGGTTGCGCGGTCCGGTTTGAAATCCTTCCGACCCTATTGCGCCTGTTGCCCCAGAACGAGGATGCGGTAATCATTCAGTCGTTGCCGGCGACTTGGCATAGTGATCAAGTTTTGGACATCGTGAGCACCGAGCTCGAAGGGCGTGGCGTTGCGATCGACCAAGTTGCTCTGGCTCTGGATCCCGCCGCCGTGGAAGACCAGTTCTGGGACCGCAGGAACCTGTGGGAGTCGGGATTTAATGCCATGGCCAATGATGAGCGCACTGCCGGAGAGTTCCTGATCCGCGAAATTGCGCTGGCTGACAGCCTGTTGTTCGTCGAAGGGTTGAGTGTTGCACTACTAGGCGAATCCGCCGGGCACTTGAATTCTTCCGGCGAGCAATTCAGGCGTGGAATGAAGCTAATACGTGATTTGGCACCGCACGCCACGCTCACCTCCGCGCAGGGCAAGGTCGCGTTGGGTGCCTATGACCGTGACGACGCGCTTCGCAGATCCCGCCCCGGCCACTTTCAGCACGGCTCTGGCGCCACGGATGTGGGTGGTACAAAGATCCTCATCAAGGTTGAACGGCCGCTAGATGCCGATCGGTTCCGTGAGGTACTGCCGGATCTTGCAGCTACGTGCATGTGTATTCGAGGGACGCTCTGGATGGCCAGTTGTCCCGGTGTGAGCGTGGCCCTCACTGGGGCCGGACCTCGAATCTGGCTGGAATCAACCGGCGCCTGGGAAGGCGATATTGCCTGCACCCACCTTGAGCTGACTGGTTCGGAGCACTGCGAAGCCGAGGTGAGGGCGCTGCTGGAGCCTTGTGAACTCAGCGATAGGCAGCTCTTGGCTCTGCATGGTGCTTCGGGTGCATTGGATCCAGGGCAGCAACAGCACAATGAATGGAAGCGAGGTGAAAATGAATGAAAGCTAGGAATTCGATCCGGGCGCTGAAAAAGATGCCCGGTGCTCAAGTGGTCCGCCGCCGCGGCAGGATATTTGTGATCAATAAGAAGAATCCACGGATGAAGGCTCGCCAGGGCTAAATCCATCCGGGAAACACCTCGGTTCTCGAAAGCCAGAAAATGTGCTTTTGCGTGCCGAGGTGTCGTTTTTAAACGATTCTTGTGCGATTGTTTTTGGTATGTAGGTTCTGGTCAGACGGGTGCTTCGAGTTGCCCGGAATAAGATTGTTCAACAACCCCTTGCGTAGATTGTTCAACAACCTGTAATGTACTACTCATCACTCGCGAAGGTGAGCGCAATCACCACCGATAGTTATGGATGGAACCATGGCAAATTCAGAGATCAAGCCGCAGATGAGCTCCAAAGCTCGGCGGACCGCCCTTATGGGGGCAATGTTCCTCATGGCCACAAGCGCCATTGGGCCGGGTTTCATCACCCAGACGTCGGAATTCACGGTCAAGCTCGGCGCGTCCTTCGCCTTCGCGATTGTCATTTCGATTTTGGTTGATATTGCAGTCCAGCTCAACGTCTGGCGTGTTATTGGCGTCTCCGGAATGCGTGCCCAAGAACTGGGCAATAAGGTACTTCCAGGCGTTGGATGGTTCCTCGCAGCACTCGTCTTTGTCGGCGGTGTGGTCTTCAACATCGGAAATATCGCCGGAACCGGCCTTGGGCTGAACGCGATGCTGGGCGTTGACGCGAAAATCGGTGGAGCAATCTCGGCGCTTATCGCCATTCTCGTCTTCTTGTCTAAAAAAGCCGGGATGGCACTGGACCGGATTGTAGTGCTCCTCGGAGCGTTGATGATTCTCTTGATGCTTTACGTAGCAATCGTTGCCGCGCCACCTGTTGGTGAAGCATTGAAGAACACCGTGATGCCTGAAAATATTGACTTCTTGGTCATCACCACGCTGATCGGTGGCACCGTGGGCGGTTATATTACATACGCCGGAGCGCACCGCATGATCGATTCGGGCACCTCCGGTGTTGAGCACGTCAAAGCAGTCAGCCGCACCTCGGTAGTCAGTATCATCATCACCGGCGTCATGCGAGTTCTGCTGTTCCTCGCGATCTTCGGCGTAGTCGCCGGTGGTGTCGCATTGACCAGTGATAACAAAGCAGCAGAGGCATTCGGAGCAGCTGCCGGAGAAATCGGCATACGGACTTTCGGCGTGATCCTCTGGTCTGCTGCGCTGACATCAGTTATCGGTGCCGCATATACGTCGGTATCCTTCGTCACCAAGTCCACGACCAACGAACGCACTCGCAACCTGATCACTGTCGCATTCATTGCAGTCTGCGCGGTAATCTACCTGTTCCTCGGACAGGCTCCACAGACCCTGCTGATCTTCGCCGGGGCTTTCAACGGACTGATCCTGCCCGTCGGATTTGCGGTTCTCCTCTGGGTTGCCTGGCGTCGCCGCGACCTTCTGGACAACTACAAATACCCGGCATGGCTACTGATCATCGGTGCATTGACTTGGGTGCTGACCATCTATCTTGGGTGGATGTCACTAACCGGCCTAGCCAAGCTCTGGGTCTAAAAACCAACTAACTCGGAGAGGCAGACATCATGAAACTCGAACAACCAGAACGCAGCACACGAGCAGGACTGACACCTAAGGAAGCGCGTGAGCTATTCCGAGCGGGTCTGAGCGTACCAACAGCTGGCTACAGTGCCGGCTACGCACAAGCTAACCTGATCATCGTTCCGAAAGACCTGGCATTTGATGTCCTCCTCTTCGCCCAGCGCAATCCCAAATCATGCCCCATTCTGGGAGTACTTGAAGCAGGGCAGACCAGTAATGAACTACTGGTTGACGGAGATATCCGCACCGACCTGCCCAAGTACACGGTCTATGAAAACGGCGAGAAGATTGCCGAACCGACAGATCTCACCGAATACTGGCGGGATGATCTGGTGACATTCATTGTCGGGTGCTCCTTCACTTTCGAAGCAGCCCTGATCGAAAATGGCATCAGTATTGCGCACATCGACCACGGCACTAACGTGCCTATGTATAAGTCGAGCATCCGCAGCGCTTCGGCCGGGAGCCTCACCGGGCCGATGGTGGTTTCAATGCGTCCGATTCCGGCCGCTCAGGTGGCCGACGCAGTGCGCATTACCTCCCGCTATCCAGCGGTTCATGGGGCCCCAGTTCACGTGGGAAACCCCGAAGAAATCGGCATCACAGATCTGGGAAAACCAGACTTCGGCGATGCCCCCCTTATGCCGGACGGAGCGATTCCAGTTTTCTGGGCATGCGGCGTGTCCCCACAGGCCGCTGTCATGGAATCCCGTCCTACGCTGGCGATCGGACATGCCCCCGGGCATATGCTAATCACCGACGCCAGGGACTCGCAATATCAGGTGCCGTAACCCCAAGTACTAGCAACGGATTGAGTCCAGTGCCGCGATTCCGCCCCCAAGGAATCGCGGCACTTCTAATTTGAACGCTTAGTCTCTGCGCGTGGTATCCAATTGCAGAGCCAACCAAGCATCCACTTCAGCTAAACGTGACTTCCTTGCAGCCTCATCAAGAAATGAGCCTTCAAAGGAGTTGCGGGCCAGCGTAGCCAGATCGTTGACAGTCAGGCCGAACTGTTCGGTCACCGCAGAAATATTGGCATCTAGATACCCACCAAAGTAGGCCGGGTCATCGGAGTGCAAGGAAACTTTCAAACCAGCTTCGAGCATCTGCGGCAACGGGTGATCGGCCAGAGTGTCTACCGCACGCAAACGCACATTAGAAAATGGGCATACAGTCAGTGGCATCTGCTCTTTGACTAAGCGAGACACCAGCTCAGGATCGTCCATGCAACGGATACCATGGTCGACACGCTCAACCTTCAACAGGTCTAGCGCTTGGCGGATGTAATCGGCTGGGCCTTCTTCGCCGGCATGAGCCACTACATGGAGTCCGTGCTCGCGTGCGTAGCTGAAGACCTCTTCGAAGAGCTCTGGCGGGAATCCCAGCTCGGAGGAGTCCAAGCCGATCCCGTCGATGGCATGGTTTTCGGTGACAATCATTTTCAGGATTTCCATGGCTGAAGCAGCCGGAGCATGACGCCAGAAGCAGGCGATAAGTTTATGGGTCACACCCCATCGTTGCTCGGCCTCTTCGAGCCCAGCGCGTATCCCGGAAATGACCTCGGACAGCGACAGGCCGCGTTCGGTGTGTGCCTGCGGATCAAAAAATAGTTCCACATGCCGCACCCCGGAAGCGTGCGCGCGGTTCAGGTACGCGGTCGTGATTTCTTTGAAATCTTCGCTTGTGCGTAGTACTGCCATATTGGCGTAGAAAAGATCGAGGAACGACTGCAGGTTGTTGAATTCGTAGTGTGCGCGTAGTTCTTCGACGGACTCATAGGGCAGGTCTATCCCATTCTTGGAAGCCAAAGCGAAAATAGTCTCCGGTTCCAGAGATCCTTCCAAATGGATATGTAATTCAGCAAGGGGCAATATCACGAAGGTTCCTTCCAAGGAATCACAATTTTGAATACCTGGGTCTGATGCGTTTTGGATGCGATGAATTATTGGCACAAGATGGCAACGCTTCGAGGAGAGAAACGAATCGAAGTCCCCATCAGTCTATTTTAACGATACCCGTGTGATTGATCAGGACCAGCGGCATTATCATGCGGTGCTCCTCACCGTCTCAGAGAGAAACCGTGGACTTGAAGAGGCCTATTTTAGACTCCTGACAGGATCATAATGATTCGCTGACGTAATTGATGTGGATTTACGCCAAGGTCTTTAAGGCATTGGAATGCCAGTCCTTCACCCGCGCGGAGCAATGCCAAAAGTAGATGCTCGGTATCTACTAGTTCATGACCTAGCCCCTTGGCTTCGCGTAGCGAAAGTCGAAGGAGCTTTTTGGCATGCACGGTTAGCCGGACTTCGTCGCCCGGTTCAAGTGAACTGGCCTTAGGCACTGTTTGTAGCTGGGCGAGGATCACGTCAAGGGAAATGTCGAGGGCCCGTAGGGCTTGCGCGGCTACTCCGTGCCCTTCGCGGTGCAAAGCTACCAGTAGATGCTCGGTGCCTAGATGGTCCTCGTTGCGAGCAATGGCCGCTTGCTGAGCCAATATGAGTACCAAGCGTGCCCGTTCAGTGAACTTCTCAAACATGTCGTCACGTCCTCTAGGACTCCATGCTCTGATGCTATACGCATTTTGAAGCGAATAGCTGACTAAAGTGCAAGGAGTGAACGTACATAGCTGTACTTTTTCGCCAACCGTTCACGGGTCGCTTCGGCTAATAGTGCGGTGCGTTCAGGGGAAGTATTATCGGCAAGATCTGCATGCTTGACGAGTAGTCCTATGGGATTTGAACGGACCCGCGCACAGTAGTCCTCGATGCTTTCGCCTTGACGTTTAGTCACTGAATCGACCGCCATAACGACGTCCTGAGAGATTCCCGCGGCCAAGAGATCCGAAGCAGTGAACTCGCAGTCTTCGATCACGTCATGAAGCCATGCCGCAGCAACAGCAGTGTCGGTACCGCCCTGCTCGTGAACCGTCGCTGCCACGCGAGCGGGATGAGTAATATAATCTGCTCCGGACTTGTCTACTTGGCCGCGATGGGCACGGCGAGCAATAGCTTCAGCGATGACGGGCAATGAAGAATCAGTCATGGTGCTCCTAGCGGGGTTGCGAGGACTCGTAGTGTTCTAGGAGTTCGGTCTCAGCGGTATTCAAATAAAGCTGCAGGGTATCGGCCGCTTCCATCCGTTGACCGGAACTAAGCAGGTCAACCAAGGCACTGTTTCGTGAGACGTAGTGTGAATGAAAGTCAGGGGCATCGCTCATCGCATGGAACACCAGCCGCATTTTTGCCAGTACCCGGCTCATTAATTCGAGCAGGTGAACGCTTCCGGTAGCACGCACTATAGTTTCGTGGAATTGCTGATTGGCGTCTGCCATGAGGGCAATATTTTCGGCTTCAGCGGCGGCACGGGCCTGCTCAATGATCCGCGATAGCTCATCAACATCTAGCTCTGGGCCCCAAGCTAACGCGGCGGGTTCGATAGTTCGACGAACCGCGTAGATTTCCCTGATATCCGCTGCGTCTGGGGAAGCGACGAAGACCCCGCGATTCGGAATGCGCGAAATAATCAGGTCACTATCTAAGAGTGTGAATCCTTCGCGCAACGTATTGCGCGAGACTCCCAGCGCGCTGGACAACGCTTGTTCGGAGAGCTTAGAACCTGGAAGTAATCGCCCTTCGGCGATTTCTTGGCGCAAGGTCGAGGCCACCCAAGTGCTGGTGTGCGCATGGGTGGACCCGTCGCCTAACGGAATTGAAGTGTAAATCTCGCTCACGTTCATTCCCCTAATTTAGTTCAGCGTCTCGGCAAACCTCGCATTGACTAAGAGATAGTTCCCATCACATCGCCACGAAGCACGCTTTGTCCGGGGCTGAGATCTGCGGAAGTGAAGATGCCATCGCGGTGGGCGGTCACCGGGGATTCCATCTTCATAGCTTCTAAGACGGCCACGGTTTGTCCTTTGCTCACCGACTCGCCATCCTGTGCTGAGAATGAGACCAAATTACCGGCCATAGGGGACACGATGGAACCCTCATCGGTGTCGGCACCCTGCACGGCTGCTGAATCCGCCGAGGTTGATCCGCCGTGACGGATTGCATTGACCAAGGCAACGGGCAAGCCAAGAGCCATGGCCTTGCCATCAAGGTCAATGGTTAGTACCTCGCGTTCCGCACCGGCCTCGGTGGTAGCAATTTCATCGCTATTAGCCAGTTCATCAGCGAACTCTGATTCAATCCACGTCGTGTAGACGCCAAAACGTTGTTCGGCGACGAAATCCGGATGCTTAGACACTGCACGGTGGAACGGTAGAACCGTAGGAACCCCCTCAATGGTGAACTCTGCCAACGCCACCTGGGCACGACGTAAGGCCTGTTCGCGGGTAGCGCCGTGAACAATCAGCTTGGCCATTAGCGAGTCGTACTGGCCAGGGATCACTGAGTTGCTGCGCACTCCGGCGTCCACGCGGATGCCGGAGCCGGTAGGCGCCTCGAACCGGGTGATGGTGCCAGGCCCTGGCAAGAAACCACGAGCGGGATCTTCGGCATTGATACGAAACTCGAAAGCATGACCCACCGGGGTAGGGTCTTCGAATACCGAGAGTTCCTTACCATCCGCAATACGGAACTGTTCGATGACTAGGTCCAGACCGGAGGTCTCTTCGCTGACCGGGTGCTCAACTTGCAATCGAGTATTGACCTCAAGGAATGAGATGAGGCCATCGGGGGCTACTAAGTATTCAACGGTACCTGCGCCCACATAACTGGCTTCACGGCAGATCCGCTTGGCTGACTCGTGGATTTCGCTGCGCTGCTCATCGGAGAGGAACGGTGCAGGGGCTTCTTCCACTAACTTTTGGTGACGACGCTGCAGGGAGCAATCGCGGGTACCCACCACAATGACATTGCCATGGGTATCTGCAAGAACCTGAGCTTCCACGTGACGTGGCTTGTCAAGGAAGCGCTCCACAAAGCATTCACCCCGACCGAACGCGACGGTGGCTTCACGGACCGCAGATTCGAAAGAATCTTCTATGTCTTCCATGGTGTGCGCGACCTTCAGGCCACGTCCGCCACCACCGAAGGCTGCCTTGATGGCAACAGGTACTCCATACTTTTCGGCAAAGGCTCGAACCTCACCAGCGTTAGCTGCTGGGGCATCGGTGCCGGGCACCAAGGGAGCGCCGGCACGAACCGCGATTTCACGCGCGGTGACCTTATTGCCCAAAAGCTCAATGGCTTGTGGTGACGGGCCAATCCAAGTCATTCCGGCGTCGATGACTGCACGAGCAAAGTCGGCGTTTTCGGAAAGGAAACCATAACCTGGGTGAACCGCATCCGCACCGGCGCGCTGGGCAATGGCGATGATCTTGGAAATATCCAAGTACGTTTCGGCACTCGAAGACCCTTCAAGGGAATATGCTTCATCGGCGCGACGCACATGCAATGCGTCGGCGTCCGGATCAGAGTAGATGGCAACCGATTTTAGGTTGGCGTCGGAGGCGGCGCGGGCGATACGAACAGCGATTTCGCCGCGGTTGGCGATCAAGACCTTTTTCATGCCTAGTTTCCTTCGGTGCTTGGAGCGGATTCGGAAAGTTCAAAACGGATATGGCTACCCGGCGGTAGTTGTGCGGCAACAGATAAGTCTTCGGCGATCACGGTAGCAATGACCGGGTAACCTCCGGTGACCGGATGGTCGGCGAGGAATAAGACCGGCAATCCGGATGGTGGGACCTGTAGCGAGCCCAGAGCTACACCCTCACTGGAAAGTTCTCCAGTGCGGACTCGTTCCAGGGCGCTTGCTTCACCTTCCACGCCTAAGCGCACTCCGATGCGGTTCGATTCACTAGTAACCAACCACTGCTGATTGAGCAGTTTCTCCACACCCACCGGGCCAAACCAGTCATCTCTAGGCCCCACGCTGACGCGTAAGACGAAGCACCCATCGGTGTCTTGAATCGGTAAGGTACTAGGCTCGCGCTCTCCGACTACTTGGAGATTCTCTGGTGGTGCAACCGGCAGGAAAGTTCCTGTAGTCAATGGGGCAGGACCAACACCGGAGAGTGTGTCGGTAGCTAAAGAACCGAGAATTTTCGGCAGTTGGATGGTGCCGCGTACCGAGATGTAGCTGCGTAAACCGTTACCTGTAGGTGCTAAATCCAAGCGCTCGCCGTTCAACAGCGCGAATGGTGCGTCCATATAGGCTTCACGTTCGGTGCGGACGAGATCCTCGGGTGCTGGAGTGATGCTCAGTTTAGCTTCCGCGCCGCTGACCGCTAGGACTTGATCTCCATGGGCTTGCAAGCTCATACGGCCAGTCAAATTTTCAATACACGCTTGGTTGGGGGTATTCCCGACCAGCCTGTTTGCCTGATACAGCGAGGTTGTATCTGCGGCGCCACTGGCAGGTACGCCAAGCGCACCAAAGCCGTAGCGGCCGGCGTCTTGTAGCAAACTTTGCAAACCGGAATCGAGCACTTCGAGTCCATCGCCACGAGGCGCGTCGGTGACTTGGGCGGTGGGTGTTTCGGTGTGGACATTCAAGGCGTGGCGCGAGGCCACAAACTGCACCCGATCCTGTGGACGGATAAGGGCTGGGTTCTCCCGGTCCAAATCCCACAGCGCCGAGTCGGTGTGGCCTAGCAGCTGCCAACCTCCGGGGGATTGGCGCGGGTATACCGCGGAGTATTCTCCAGCCAGCGCGACCGAACCGGTGGGTACCGAGGTACGTGGCGTTTCACGGCGAGGCACTTCCAGTACCTTATTTTCACCGAGCAGATAAGCGAAGCCAGGAGCGAAGCCACCAAAAGCGGCCCGCCACTGCTGGCCGGTGTGCGCATTGACCACGGCCTGCGTGCTCAAACCGGTGAGCTGAGCGACGGTATCGAGGTCTTCGCCGTCATAGTAGACCTCGATAGTGACAAGTTTTCCGGAAGCCACAGCTGCCGTGTTGAGCTTCAGCTGGGGCAGATGTTTGACGGCGACTCGAGCATGCTCGCTGGTTTTGAACTTCACCATGACCGTTTGGGCTGCAGCCAAAACATCGCGTTGGCCAGGTAGCGGCTGGGCTTGTAGGAATGCGTCGAGAGCTAGGACCGATTCTAGGTCTTCTAACTCGACAAGGACATCATGGCTTCCGGCGGCAAATACATTGGTAATGCTCATACGAAGCTCTTGATCTGCACTCCGGCGGATTCTAGCCCGGCGCGCACCGCCGCGGCCATGGCTACGGATCCGGCG
Source organism: Glutamicibacter sp. BW77 (assembly GCF_002332285.1). Classification (NCBI taxonomy): domain Bacteria; kingdom Bacillati; phylum Actinomycetota; class Actinomycetes; order Micrococcales; family Micrococcaceae; genus Glutamicibacter; species Glutamicibacter sp. BW77. The sequence continues at coordinate 12,950 of NZ_NRGT01000080.1, forward strand.
GTATCTCCGTGAACGCAGATGGATTCGGCCGGCATCTGGATAACCGATCCGTCGATGGCTTTGAGCGTGCCCTCACTTGCCAGACGAATCATATTTTCGGTCACCTGGGCACTGTCATGGAGCACCGCATTGGCTTCGCGACGAGAAACCAAGGTGCCGTCGGGGTTGTAATTACGGTCCGCAAAAGCTTCGGCTACTGGGCGCAATCCGGCGTGTTCTGCCTTCGCTAACGCCACCGAACCAGGAAGTAAGAGCACCGGGAGATCTTCGCCAAAGGCCTTAATTGCATCGATGACGGCCTGGGCATGAACCTCATGATGAACAATCGTGTTGTACAACGCCCCATGGGGTTTGACGTATTTGATATTGGAACCTGCTGCGCGCGCCAGGGCCTGGAGCGCCCCGAGCTGGTAGAGCACATCGTCTGCTAGCTCGGTGGCCGAGCAGTCTAGGAAGCGACGGCCGAATCCGGCCAAATCCCGGTAACCGACGTGAGCGCCAATGGTGACTCCCGCGCTGACCGCGTCACGACAGGTCTGCGCGATACCGCTTGGATCGCCTGCGTGGAAACCACAGGCCACATTAGCCGAGGAGACCGAGGTGAAGATTGCTGCATCATCACCCATGGCCCAGTTGCCAAAGGACTCGCCTACATCAGAATTAAGGTCGATATACGTCATCTGTGATCCCCGTCTCTCCACGTCGTTTATCTAAGCATGCACCAAAAACGCATATTGTTCAACAATCTTTCTTGGCTTCGCGCAGAATATTAATGCGTAGCCAGGTGAAGGTAATTATTAAACGCAGCAGGGGTCCGCAGCCACTGGCTGCGGACCCCTGCTTAGCGATTCAACCGAAGTTGCTAGCCCACATTAGGCGCGCTTTTCGACCTTGATGAAGAACGAGAGCACCACGCCGATTGTGCCCAACAATGCGCCCACGATAAAGGCGGCATGCGCACCGGTGAAGAGCGACTGCGCCAGGTCGGAGCCCTGCGCGAGATCTTTGTTGGACAGCACTGACATCACGGTGATGAAGATCGTGGTGCCGATGGCGCCGCCGAGTTGCTGACCGGTGCTGAAGATCGCCGAACCGTGTCCGTAAAGGCGGGGATTGACCGAGGCCATAGCCGAGGACATCAAACCGGTCATCAGCAATGCCAGACCGATCGAGAAGATGACGTGGCAGATCATGAACATCCACAGTTCGGTTTCGGTGGTGACCGTGACGTACATCCACTGGCCCAAGGCCAGCATGATGGCGCCGGGGATCAAGACTGGGCGAGGGCCGTGCTTGTCGTAAATGCGGCCGAAAATTGGTGAAACGATGGCCTGTGCGAGACCGCCTGGCAATAACATCATGCCAATGGCTAGAGCGCTAATGCCCTTGCCTGATTCGAGAATGATGGGAACCATCATGATCGTGCCGAGCAATGTGCCGAAGGCAATCATGATCAGCACGATTGCAAAGGTGAAGTTGCGCGAGGCGAAGGGGGTGAGGTTCAGTAGTTCCTTCCCCTCGCGGGTCAAGCGAATCTGACGCTTGATGAACAGTGCCAAGGAGGCCAGGCCGACAACAAAGGTTGCCACGGTCAAGCCCATATTTTCGCTGGCCTTTTCAATGCTGGCGATGCCGTAGACCAGCAAACCAAAGGCGAGCGCGGAAAGGATCACCGAGAAAATATCGACCGGAAGCTTGCGTGCGTTTGATGGAAGCTTGATGAAAATAATGCCCAAGATTAAGGTGATCACTGCCAACGGAGCCATCAGTACGAAGATGTAGTGCCATCCCCACGCGTGAACAATTGCGCCGGAGACGGTCGGGCCAACGGCAGGACCGACTGAGATCACGATGGAGTTCAGGCCCATGACCATGCCGCGCTTGTGCACCGGGACTAAGGACAAGGTGGTAGTCATCAACAATGGCAAGACGATAGCGGTGCCAACGGCCTGAATGATTCGAGCGAGCAGCAAGAAAGCGAAACTCGGGGCGAAAATTGCAATCAATGTGCCGACCAAGAAGCTGGACAGCGCGAAGACGAACAACGAACGACTGCTGAAGCGCTGCAGTAGGAAGCCGGTGGTCGGGATAACTACGGACATTGTCACGAGGAATCCTGTGGTGAGCCACTGCCCGGCCGAAGCCGAAATATCCATATCCGCCATAATGGCTGGGAGAGCCACCGTCAGGACAGTTTCGTTCATAATCATCAAGAACGCGGCTAGCGCCAGTGCTCCGATGATTCCGGTGAGCTGCTTAGTGGGCAGTACCGGATTTTTGGGTCGTGAAGGCGCGGTTTCGGCCTTGATTTCGGTGCGCTCAGGAGCCACGGATTCCTCTTTCTAGAATTGTTCAACTTTCAAATTCTGTCACAAGGTGACACAATTTCGTAAGCGAAACTGGCAGAGTGTGACAGAAAACAACTCTGCGCTGGAGGGTCGTAGGATGATGACTAGAGGCAGAACAACAAGTAGGAAATTTAATGGGAATTCGTGACGATCATAAAGCCGCTACCAAGCAGGCTATTCAGGCAGCGACCCTAGATCTCATTGAATCTTTGGGGCTTGAGGCAACTACCGTGGCGCGAATTGCCGAACGCGCGGGAATCTCCGAGCGTACATTTTTCCGTTACTTCGATTCGAAAGAATCGGCCATCGTCCCGGGCCAAAGCGATCTCATCGCCGCGCTCGCCGGAGCTGAAATTGTGGCAGGAAAATCCTCCTCTGAAATTTTCCATGCACTGCTTGAAGTGTGTCGAATGCATTTCAGTGTCGAGGTTCGTCACCATGAAATCCGACGGATCTCCCGGCTCATGCGTCAAGACCCCAAATTGCTGGTGATCGCCACGCGCCGCGAGCAAGAACTAGTCGTTTCACTGAGTCAGTCATTGATCGAACGCGAAGTGCTAGACGTGATGCAGGCGATGCTGGTCGCTGAATTGGTGGCAACTGCTTGGCGTGTTGCGTGGCAGTGTTTTGCGTATGAAGAAGCTGCTGGGCTGACCTCAACGCCAGCTGAACTTTTCGAGAAGGCAATCATTAGTCTCTCGCAGATAGCGTCGATAGATTCCCGTGGGGCCTAAACCTTCTCGTTTGCACATTGAGTTACTGCTCATTAACTTAAGTGTGACAAAGTGCTCGGGCACTATTCATCGCGGTATTTCAGGGAAAAAGCGTGAAATTTAGCTATAAAGTAAACGCCCAAAAGTGTGGTGCAGGACAAAATCAGGTAAGTTGAGAACGTTGAGTTTAGGGCGGATAGCCCGCTTCCGCACGACGTTCAGGGAGACGCCACACTTATGGCCAAGATTATTTACACCCACACCGACGAAGCCCCGATGCTGGCAACGCACTCGTTCCTGCCGATCGTGGAGGCCTTCGCGTCAACCGCCGGTGTTGAACTTGAGACCCGCGACATTTCGCTGGCAGGGCGCATCATCGCCACTTTCCCGGATTATGTCACCGAAGAACAGCGCATCGCCGATGCACTGAGCGAGCTTGGCGACCTAGCCAAGACCCCGGAAGCAAACATCATCAAGCTTCCAAACATCTCGGCATCGATCCCACAGCTCAAGGCTGCCATCACCGAACTGCAGGCAGCTGGCTACGCATTGCCAGATTACCCGGAGAACCCATCCTCGGATGAGGACACCGATGTCCGAGCACGTTACGACAAGCTCAAGGGCTCTGCCGTGAACCCAGTGCTACGTGAAGGTAACTCGGATCGCCGCGCACCATTGAGCGTGAAGAACTACGCACGCAAGTACCCACACTCCATGGGTGCCTGGGCCTCGGACTCAAAGACCAACGTTGCCACCATGGCAGCCGATGACTTCGCCTCCAATGAGAAGTCCATCGTCATCGACAAGGACAAGTCCATCTCCATCCGCTTCGTTGGCGAAGACGGAGCGGTTAAAGTTCTGAAGAAGCCATTCAAGGTTCTTGAAGGCGAAGTTATCGACGGTACCGTCATGCACGTCGCTGCACTGACCGAGTTCCTGAAGAACGCAGTAGCCCGTGCGAAGGAAGACGGTGTGCTCTTCTCGGCTCACCTGAAGGCCACCATGATGAAGGTTTCGGACCCAATCATCTTCGGTCACGTCGTCAAGGCGTACTTCTCCGAGCTGTTCGCTACCTACGGTGACGAGCTAAAGGCCGCGGGTCTGAACCCAAACAACGGCCTAGCTGCCATCCTCGGCGGACTAGATGAACTCTCTGATGACGTTCGCGCCGGGGTGGAGAAGCTGATCGCTAAGGGTCTGGAAGAAGGCCCCGCCGTTGCCATGGTCGATTCCGACAAGGGCATCACCAACCTGCACGTTCCATCGGATGTCATCGTTGACGCTTCGATGCCAGCAATGATCCGCCTCGGCGGAAAAATGTGGGGCCCAGACGGTAAGGAAGCCGAAACCTTGGCCGTCCTGCCGGACTCGTCCTACTCGGGCGTATACCAGGCGGTTATCGATGATTGCCGTGCAAATGGCGCCTACGATCCAACCACCATGGGCACCGTACCAAACGTGGGCCTGATGGCTCAGAAGGCCGAAGAATACGGTTCCCACGACAAGACCTTCGAGCTGGCTGCCGACGGCCACGTGCAGATCTTGGACGAGAACGACACCGTGCTGATCGAACACCAGGTCTTCGCCGGCGACATCTGGCGTGCCTGCCAGGCCAAGGATGTTGCCATCCGTGACTGGGTCAAGCTTGCTGTAAACCGTGCCCGCGCCTCGCAGACCCCAGCGGTCTTCTGGTTGGATGAGAAGCGCGCACACGACGCCGTGCTGATCACCAAGGTCAACGAGTACCTCAAGGAATACGACACCGATGGCCTGACCATCGAAATCCTGAATCCGATCGAGGCTACCAAGTACACCATCGAGCGTATCCGCAAGGGCGAGGACACCATCTCGGTGACCGGTAACGTGCTTCGCGACTACCTGACCGACCTGTTCCCAATTCTGGAACTGGGTACCTCGGCCAAGATGCTTTCGATCGTCCCACTGCTTGCCGGTGGTGGACTGTTCGAGACCGGCGCCGGTGGTTCGGCTCCAAAGCATGTGCAGCAGCTGGTGAACGAAAACCACCTGCGCTGGGATTCACTGGGTGAATTCATGGCTCTGGGTGCTTCCTTCGAACACCTGGCCAACACCACTGACAACGCTCGCGCACAGATTCTGGCAGATACCTTGGATGCCGCAACCGGCACCTTCCTGCTGGAAGACAAGTCGCCTAAGCGTAAGGTTGGCGAGTTGGACAACCGTGGCAGCCACTTCTACCTAGCTAAGTTCTGGGCCGAAGAGCTTTCCAAGCAGGACAAGGATGCTGCGCTTGCGCAGGCCTTCTCCGCTGTAGCCAAGGCACTGGACGAGAATGAGGAAGCCATCGTTTCCGAGCTGGCCCAGGTCCAGGGCAAGGCAGTGGATATCGCTGGTTACTACCGTCCGGACGAGGCAAAGACCGCGGCCATCATGCGTCCAAGCGCTACCTTGAACAAGGCTCTGGAATTGCTGACCAAGTAGTCTCAAGCTAGTCAACGAGGGCCGCGTAACTACCGATTGGTAGTTACGCGGCCTTCGTCGTTAACATTTGCAAATCACTTGGGCCACCCGTTCAATGTCATTTTGTTGAGAGCTTATCCGTGTAGTCAGCCAATGCGCGCAGAGCCTGATGTTGTCTCTGGTCGGCCGAACTGGAAGACTCAATTTATGAGTCAGATCTGGGAACTAGTACATGCCGAACGCAAAGCACTGATCAAGGATCTCGCCGAACTGAGCGAGGAACAATGGGCCACACCGTCCTTATGCGCCGGCTGGACGGTTCAAGATGTTGCCGCGCATCTGATTGATAACGCGCGCACTACAACGCCTCGACTTGCGATAGCCATGGCAAAAGCCCGCTTTGATTTTGACCAACAGAACGCAAACGGTGTCGCCGCAGAAAAAGGCGCGAGCGCCCAGGAGACCCTCGCAGCACTCCGCGAAGTGGCCGAACGACGCAGCGGGCCACCGGCCCCACTCGCCAGCCGCTTGGTAGAAGAAATCGCGCACGGCGAAGACATCCGGCGTCCGCTGGGAATTGAACGCAACTACCCGCCACAGTCAGTGCAACTAGCCATTAGCTACCAGACGCGCACGAGCAAAGCCTTCGGTGGCGCAAAAGAGTTGGCGCGCCGGGTCACCTTGGTCGCCGAGGATGACAACTTCAACCTTGGCACTGGGATGGAAATTAGGGGCCCGCTGATTGAACTGTTGATGCTGGTTACCGGGCGTGAGGAACGAAGAGGTTCTATACACGGCCCCGGCGTCGCCTTTATCTGATCCTTAGGTCCAAACATCCGAGGAGCCGCGCGGGCTTAAAGCCCGCGGCCGGCCTCCCACAAATTATCTGCCGTACCCGCCAACAGGGCGTTCAACGAGACCGCCTGCGCATCGGTAAACGAGGCAATGTAATCCACGATCGCGCGGGCCTGGCCTAAGCGCTGCACCTCATTCGGGCCGGCCTGCAAGAACAGCTCGGGGGAGTGCGCGCGCAACTGCCGGTATTCCTCGGTGGCGGCCTGAACGGAGTCCAGAAGGCGGCGCGGCGCACGCGCCGCATCATCGGGGTCATTAAGCCATGAGTTAAATCCTTCGGCCAAGGACTTGATGATGCGAGTCTGCCCGCGCTGGTACACGGCTAAGTCCGAGCGATCCAAGACGAAGCGCGAGTGCACAAACTTCAGCACGCCCACATCATGCCACGCCTCCTTGGTGAGCCGCACATGTCCGCTGCGGATCGTTGGCGTACGTTCCACGGTCACCGATTCTTGCAACCGGTCGATCCACCGGCGGGTAAATGCGGTCACGGCGCGGTCAGCTTCTAACCCTCCATCGTAAGGAACCGCCAGCAGCCCCTCAACCAGGTCATGTCCTACACGCTGCACCGAGTCACGGAAAGCATCCGCGTCGGCAATCCATGGATCCTTGGCGAAGGCGCGACGCCAGGTCATTTCCAGTGCATGGCCCGGCTTGCGCTGGTCCAGATCTGCTTGGCGCAAGGCGGCCAACTGTTCGGTCTGCTCCAGCCAGGTCCGGAATTCGGCGGACACCGTGGTGTACTGCAAAATTCCCGCGCGGTAAAAATCATCCAGATCATGAACCGCGTAGGCGATGTCATCGGCGATATCCATGACCGAACTTTCAACGGTCTGCTGGTACTTGGCGACGGCGGGGAACACCGAGAGCACGTCACGCATCTCGGCGGCTTCAATATCGTAGGCAGAATACTTGATGGCGCCTGCCGCTGGATCGGGACCCACCCCGCGGGGAAGCAACTCCGAGGAAATCGGTGCCATGGTGCGCCACTCGTTTCGCGTCCAAGGATATTTCAGCACCGCGGCACGCACCGCACGGGTCAGATTCATCCCACGCGCCGTAGCACCACAACTATCCAGCGCGGTCAAAATACGGAAGGTTTGCGCGTTGCCCTCAAAACCGTCGGGCAACCCCAAAATGTTGCGGGCCACCCGGTCCAGTTCTTGTTCGCCCAAATGTCCGAAAGGAGGGTGGCCCAAATCGTGGGCGGCAGCCGCCGCCTGGACGACGACCGGATCGCAACCGCCTAGTTCCGCGACAAGGTTGCGGGTCTCCTCGTCTGCGGTGCGCAACCGGATGGCGATGCTGCGTGCCACGGCGGAAACCTTCAATGAGTGAGTCAGCCGGTTATGCACCGTGGTGCCCGAGCCGGCCTGCGGAATAACCTGGGTGACCGCGGAGAGGCGTGAAAAGTACGGGGAAAAGCGGATGCGTTCGATATCGATGCGGAAATCGTCCTCGTCGGTACGATTCTGCTCGATGATTGCGCGTTCTCGGCCGCCGGTGTCATGAGTTTTCTGCCTGATATCCATCGTAGGAACTAGCCTAAGTCATGCACCCCAAACGAGCAGGTAAAACCGGTGATTGGGAGTTTCTAATTCGCCGGACCAACCACACGCACCAGATGAAGTGGTTCCTGCCCGACGGCCAAGCGCTTGACCTGTTCCACGGCCAAGTTCATCGCAAGATCGATGAACTTCGACGTATTTCCAGCTATATGCGGGGTGATCAAGCAATTTGGTGCCGTCCACAAGGGGTGTGCTTCGGGTAGCGGTTCCGGGTCGGTGACATCCAGCGCCGCGCACAGTCTTTCTGACTGGAGCTCGAAGAGCAGTGCCTCGGTGTCGACCACGGGTCCGCGTCCGACATTCACCAGCAGGGATCGATCTGGCATGCTCGCTAAAAATTTATCATCGACGATTCCGCGCGTGGACGGGGCGTCTGGCAGGGCCACGATCACGAGCTGCGCTTGTGGCAGAAGATCTGGCATCTCATCGATCCCATGGACCTGTGTGCCGTCGTCGAGCTGCCGAGCACTGCTGGCTACCGCGAACACCTCCTTGGGTTTGAAGGGCAGAAGGCGTTGGTAGATCTCTTGTCCAACCCCGCCAAATCCCAACAATAAAACGGTGGCTCCGTGCAGAGTGCCACCCCACAGCGGATTCCAAACTTGCTTTTGTTGTTGAACTCCTGCTGCGGGAAGCTCGCGCAGAGAAGCCAACACCAGAGCCAGCGTGTGCTCAGCAGTGGCATCTTCTACCGCACCGCGGGAATTGCTCAAACTAACGTCGGGAGTCAGATGTTCCAGAACCCATTCGTACCCGAGGGAGAGCAGATGCACGTGGCGCAATCCCGGAATTCGAGAGACCCGAGCGCGCCGTTCGACCAACAACGGACGTTCGGTAATCAGCACATCTGCTTCCGGGGCTTCCTCGACCGAGTCGTTGAGGTGCCAGTAGATCGGAGTGACGCCGGGTACGTCGAGTTTCGCCAAGAGCCGGCCATTGGGGACGAGCACGCGTAAAGTCAAAGGGTTCCTCCCGTATGGATCGCACCGGTGCCGTAGTTGTCCGGGGTGAGCCTCAAAGTTCATTCTGCGCATCTTTGCCCCGCCGTGCAAGTGCCCAGTCCTAGTGTGAAGCACGAGTTGATTAGGCGAATCGGTCGCTTCATGAGGACAATCTGATTATCAAGATGTTAGAGTTTAGGCATGTCGCAGCCTGTAGAAAACGTGAAAATGTCCGGAAAAACTCAGGCGAATACCAGCTCGTCGATCTTCATGTATTTGGGATGCACAGTGATGGTTCTCGGCCTCGCCAGCCTCATCTTGGGCGGTGGAATCACCGGTGGACTGGTACTTCTTTCCGGCGCTGTGCTCTATGTGGGAACCACTATCACCGAGGCAATACGCACCAAATAGCAACGCCGACCGTGTGGCACATCGTGGCCGGGGGAGCGGCTCAGTCGCCGCAGGTACTCGCACCGACCAACTAAAACACAGATCCGGAAGTGTCATCCCAGCCTTGCCGTTCTGATTGGCCCTGCAGGTAGTTCTGCGATCTTTATCTTGTGATATCTCCTGCGGAATCTTCCATAACCTGTGAGAGCATCGATTCGACGATTTTCAAATCTTCGCTCGGCTTCCGAACGATCTTGCCGCGCTTGTTGCTGAAGTTCTTAAAATCAATGATGACAAGCTTCAAATTGTGCTCCGGGATGAGTTCTGCTTTACGGGCATCGTAGATCCTGCGCTGGTCGCCGCGTCGCCGTCCGCTCGCCGTCATCTTGTCGTCGAAAAATGGCACCGATTCGGTGTGCTGCCTTTCGTGATATTCCACGACTATTCCGAGTTCAGCCCAATAACCGTCCACCGGAAGTGGCTTAACTTTTCCGTTCGTTATCGATGGGTCGCCGACCAGCCAGGGGAACGTTTGCTGGCCTGTCCGCTTTGCCGCCAGCACCTGATCGCAGAGCTCGAGCACGTAGTGCTCGTCGCTGTCGGCACGTTTACTGGGCTTGGGTGCCGGCAGATGCTTCGGTGGCTCGGGCACACGCCGCGTGCTTCCCCACCCCAGCTCCCAGCCGAGTGAATCGTCGAAGTAATCGGCATAGGCAACGGGGAGATCAGCCAGGCTATGAACTTGGGACAAAAGCATCGCGTACCAGTTGGTGTATTGCTGGTTTCCGCTCTCTTGACCCGTACTGCGCTGCAGCGAGGGCATCGCCTCAAGAATTGCTTCCGCAACGCTCACATGGCTGACGTCTTCGGGAAATTGGACGTCATTATTGAAAACGTTTTGGCCAGCCGTGGAGTACAGGCAGCGCTCTTCCGCGTTATAGGGGTCGCCGAACTCATCCTCGAAATTCCATTCCGTGACGTTGAAAATAACAATCCGCCAGGCCGTACCTGAGGCATTGATTCCGGGCAAAATACGCAGAGCGTAGTAGCCCAAACGGTGCAGCAGCCCAACGGCTTCAAGTATTCGCAGAGGAAGCTGAGAGTCCAATTGACATCCTTCGATCGAGGTTCTAATAAATGCTGACATGTCCTACCGACGGTTGGGGCCAACGCCGTTCGCGCAAGGACTCATCGGCGCTACATTTGCTCCTCGGCGCTCAACTAATGACTGCGCTCCTTCTAACTACACGTTCCGCTCAATAACTTGATAACCCAGGGAACCAGATGAAATGACAGAATCGCCGGTGCTCTGATACCTCGCACCAGTGCCGCGCCCTTCGTCTGAACCGCCATCACCGAGGCGAGCCGCACACAATAGCAGCGCCGACCGTTTTGCACATCGTGGACAGGGAGTTGGCGGCTCAGCCCTCCGAGTCCGTGGCTTCCAGCTCGGCCAGGAACTTGGCGAGCCGCGCGCTGCGGGTCTTCTGGGTCCGGGAAATCATCAGCTGATGCAGGATGTGATAGCGCGGCTGGGACTTCAACGCGGCGAAATTTTTGGCAGCAAGAGGAGATCGGTCCAGCGCATCTTGGAGATCTTGCGGTACCTGTGCGGTGGCTTGGCCTTGGTACGCGCGTTCCCACCGCCCATCGTCCTTGGCCTTTTGGATCTCCGCATACCCTCGCGGACGCATGCGGCCTTGGTTGATCAGTTCCTGCGCAAATCCAGTATTCCTCTGAGACCAAACAGAGGTCTTCCGCCGAGGTGTATAACGCTGAAGGAAGGTCGTCTCATCGCGCTTGCGACGAATGGCATCGATCCATCCGCTGCAAAGCGCCTCGGGCAATGATTGTGCGACAGCGAGCGAGGTTGGAGAAGTCGTTCCCTTCTTTGCCACTACCAGCCAAACGCCATCGCTGGTTTCTTCGTGTTCGTCGAGCCAAGCGCGCCAAGCGGTGGCATCAGGAAGAATCAAAGCATCTTGTGGATCCATGGAACCTATCCTGCACCTCGTTGCCCATAGTTGCTAGAGCCTGGACTCGCCGTCGGGATGGTGCCTGCCATTGCTTGCCCCAAGCACGGCGGGACGTGGCCGGAGACCGTGGAGCAATTTCCTGCTCCGGAACATCATGAAATGACACGCCACGGATCATGGCGAATAGCGCGGTCAGCCGTCGGCCGGCCATAGCGATGAGGGCTCGAGTGCGGCATTTTCCCTGCACCAGTTTGTGTCCGCAGTCCTGGTCATCGCCAAGCCCAGCATCAATGCCGGGAGGCTAAGTGGAGCTTGCCACACCATGGCTGTGCGCCAGCGCGACAGCTTGGGCGCGGGAGCCGACGCCCATCTTCTTGAAGAGATTGCGCACGTGGAATTTCACCGTGTTCTCGCTGATCCCCAGCGCCTGCGAAATAGCCCGGTTGCGCTGCCCCGCTGCCAGAAGCTGCAGGACCTCGAATTCCCGGCCGCCCAGGCTCCATTCGGCGATGTCCGCCGCGTCTGACGGCGGGGCGTCCAGCGGGAGCCTCACCGAGACTTCCATGCCCCATCCGCCCATGACCTCGATCTCGATCAGCCCGTTCAACGCCTCCACGCGCCGCACGAGGCGGTTCAAGGCCGCCGCGGAGGGATCGATGCCGCCGCGTGCATCGTCGCGGACGTTGATCAGCAAATTCTCACCGTCGCAGTCCCACTGCACCCGGATCCGCTGGATGTCTTCCTGCTCCATCATCGCCAAGGCCAGGCCTCGCACGATGGCCCGGGCGGCATGAGCCACCTCGCCGGGCAACGCCCTGCCGTTCTTGGGCGGCTCGACGAATTGCAGGTCCACGCCGCTCAAAGTGGTCAACGGGCGCAGGTCATCGCGCAAGCGGGTGAAAGCCGAAGCAACCGGTTCCTCCACGATGCTATTGGTGCGGTCATCCACGGTCTTGAGCCCGACCAGGGTCTTGGCCGCAAGGTTGATGGCGGCAACGCGCGCGGCCGCATCGTCCAATTGCGTGGAGCGCAAGGTCGCCAGCAGGATATCGAGGCTCGTCGCATACTGTTCCACCAGCTCGCCGGTGACCCGGACCCGCTCTGCCGAGACCGCGCGCGATTCTCGCAGATAGGACGGAGGGGCATCGGCCACCTTCTCGCGGATCCGGTTGGCGGCCAGATTCCACAGGTATCCGATCATCTCGGGCTGGCCACCGGCGGGGCGGGGCTCGATGAGCACTAGCAGCGCATTGCTGGGCGGGTAGCGCAGGGCGAGGATCTCCCGCGGAGCTCCGCCGATTTCGGCATGCCCGCTCCAGCGGTTCTCACCGGGATGGGAACCGCGGATCCGATCCAGTTCCGCTATGCCCACCAGATCCGTGATGTGCTGGTCGCCGGCGAGCTTCCTGGGCCTATCGGTGCACTCCTCGGTGAAAATGGCCAGGGCCGCGCAGTGGATTTCCGGAGCCAGGGCATCACGCAGGCGAACGGCGATCTGCGGCAGTGAAGCCGTGGCCAGCAGCGCGATCGATTCGAGCACCCCTGGTGCCGGTGCGGCAGCTTGCAGGCCAGGGACGAAAGAGGAGTCCAGAATGCTCATGCAGGCCAGTGTATCGCAGCTCGGGGGACCAGGCACTATCCGAAAGGATAGGTTCAACTGCCTGTAAATGGCGTAGCGGCCACCCCTTTCTGGCCGGAGAATTGACTCATGCCCATCAAAGCCGACCCGGTCCGCCGGGAGGCGCTGTCGAAAGGAATGGCATGAACACCATGGCCGAACCCCTCACCGAAGCGATATCCCAGCAGGACGTGCTGGACACCATGAACCTGGTCCACTCGGAGATCGAGGCAACCGTGCGGGGCGTGAAGCCGAGGCAGGTCATCGAGCTCGCAGCGCAGCTGCGCGAGGCACCGCGGGTGTTCGTGGCCGGCGCCGGGCGCAGCGGGCTGGCCTTGCGCATGGCGGCGATGCGCCTGATGCATCTGGGCCTGGCCGTGCACGTCGCCGGGGATGCCACCACGCCGGCCATCGACGAGGGGGACCTGCTGCTCGTGGCCTCCGGATCCGGAACCACCGCGGGCGTGGTCCAGAGCGTCCGCACCGCCCAACGGGTCGGTGCCCGGATCGCGGCCATCACCACCGATCCATCCAGCCCCATCGGGTCGGCTGCCCACGTTCTCGTAGAAGTCCCGGCCGCAGGGAAAACGGACCACGGATCGTCCATTACCCGCCAATACTCCGGCAGCCTGTTCGAGCAGGCGCTGTTCCTGATCACTGAAATCGTGTTCCACACGCTCTGGAGCGCGGATGATGCCACCGCCCAGCAGCTGTGGCAGCGCCACGCGAACCTGGAGTAGAGCGGCGTTTTGGCGCCAATACCAACCCACCACCAATAACCCCTGAAAGGGAATATCATGAAAATCCAAGTTGCCATCGATCTGCTCAGCACCGCCGAAGCGCTGGAGCTGGCTGGAAAAGTCGCCCCGTATGTGGACATCATCGAGCTGGGCACCCCGCTGATCAAGGCCGAAGGGCTGTCGGTGATCACCGCCATCAAGCAGGCCCACCCGGACAAGACCGTCTTCGCGGACATGAAAACCATGGACGCCGGGGAACTGGAAGCGGACATCGCTTTCGCCGCTGGCGCGGATCTGGTCTCCATCCTCGGGGCCGCCGATAATTCCACGATCGCCGGCGCAGTCAAGGCCGCCACCGAGCGCGGCAAGGGCATCGTCGTGGATCTGATCGGCATCGCTGACAAGCCAGCCCGGGCCCGCGAAGTTGCTACGATGGGCGTCCAATTTGTCGAATTCCATGCTGGCCTGGACGAGCAGGCGCAGCCGGGCTACGACCTGGATGTCCTGCTGAGCGCTGGCGCGGAATCTCAGGTGCCGTTCTCGGTGGCTGGAGGCGTCAGTATCAGCACGATCGCCGACGTCCAGAAGTCCGGTGCGCAGGTAGCCGTAGCTGGCGGTGCCATCTATTCCGCCGCCGACCCGGCTCAGGCAGCCAAGGAACTGCAGGCCGCACTGGTCTAGACGCGATTCCCCGTGGGGGTCGTGAACCCGATCGGACCGAGTAAGACCACCGATCCTAGTGTTCACAATGTCCAGAGGCACTACAGTTAGCAGGACCTTGGCTAGAGACTGCTCGGATAGTTCTGGGAAAGCCCGGCTCCAGGCATTGGCTCTGCTGGTCAGAGCCAATGGCGCCCCCACCGAGAGCAGTGAATAATCGGCATCGTTCACATTGGGATGGTGGCGCGAAAGCGTTAGCCGGTGGACGTTAAAGCACTCCAGAGGCCGGGATAATATCCCGGCCTCTGGAGTGCAGGAAAGTGTTCCGGGGACTAGTAGAGCTTGTTGGCTCCACCATCTGCCATGAGAGTTTGGCCGGTGACGTACTTGGCGTCATCCGAGAGCAGGAACGCGACCACCGGTGCGACGTCAGCTTCCGGATCGCCGAAGCGGCCCAGCGGAACCTTGGCCAGCGACTGCTTGTACAGGTCTGGGAAGGCCTCGCTCCAGGCCTTGACGCCGTCGGTCAGCGCCATGGGGGAGGCCAGTACACCCGATAAGTAAATAACCGGCTAAGTGAGGGGCAACCAAGCCCCTCACTTAGCCATATCCCCAGCACACCAAGGACAATAAAACCTATGACTAGCGACCCCAGCATCTGGGAAAGAAACCTGCAAGCGGACACTGAGCGGTTGCAGAAATCGCGCGCGGCGGCCTCCGCCGCCAGCTCCCCCCGCCGCCGCGCTCAAACCTCACCCCCGGTACCGAACCCCTGGGACGTTTTCACTCACCAGAGCAAACCCTATCGAGTGATGCGGCTACAGCCCGGAGACTACCCAGGCCACCCCATCCAGCCACATCAAGCCGTAACCGCTCTCATTCATACGCCCACCGGAACCCCACAAATTCACGGACAGGCCACCGCCCGCACCCCGCACTTAGTGCACGTGGTCTGGGAGGACGAGAAAGGGGAGACCTACGGGACGTGGCTGCCGCACTTGTCGGTCACGTTCGATAATCTTCCTCCGTACCCCACCACCGAAGGACAGCAACCATGACTCGCAACGCCTCAGAGATTTTCGATGATCTCAAAGCCCTGGCCAACGAGCTGGAAGACCTCGCCGCTACCGGACGCATCACCATGAGCACCGACTCGTGGAACAAGGACTATCCCGACACGAAACAAGCCGTCGCCCAAGCCCTGGCAACGCTACAGGTCGCGATCAACGCGACCTGCTGGATGGAAACCCTACCCGAAGCCGAATCAACCGCGACGAAACCAGGGCATCGCGGTTAAGCCTCCTGCCCACCTGTGCACAGCAAAAGCCCAATCGCTGCGCTGCTTTTCCTGCACCCACGTGGACAGCAGGAACCAAACGACCTCCCGCACACAAGCCACAAGCTGCGGTACCTGAGTTCTCCTTCGACGGCGGATCGTGGCCCGTGCATGGCCTCTGATAAGCGAATATCACTTGCCAGGCCGCGAGGAACACCTATCATGGGCACATCATCTTAAAGGAGTAAGACCACGTGGAGGTATCAGAGTTAACCCTTGGCGCTGCTGGGGTTCGTATGATGCTAACTGTGAGAAAGCTCTAACAATGACAGTTCGTGGCGAAAAAAGATCCTTGGGTCCATCGCAATCGTAACCTGTCGGAATTCATTATCAGAGATCTTCGCTACCGTAACTAGATTGTTTGCTTGGAGGACTTAGGATTATTCTATGGAGACATTTAAGCGTCAAAGGTATGTTGATTACCTAGTGAACGAACGTGGGTATGAAGCTCGCCTAACTCCGTGGGGAATCTATATCGAATATCCCAATTTTGACGATAATGGCACGGCGGTCGTCAAATGGAGGGTTACGGAAAATGAACTTGCCGGTTTGAACGGGATTAGAATGCCGCGAGGCTTTACCGGCGGCGAACAGTATGCGTTCTCGGAGTTGATAGCAGCTCTTCATACTTTCACTGGTTCACGGGGAACCATGTACGGGGCAAGTATGAGAATAGAAGCAGAAGACTGAGAAGGGCTATGGCGCACATGCGCCATAGCCCTTCTTGTTAGAACTTACCAGCGAAGCTTGATTATTTACCGCAAGCTCGGTTCACACTGTCGGGATGAGATGTGATGAGACGGGAATTTGTGGCTGAAACTGATGCCGTGACGCCGACTTTTTTTATGATCCGCCCACGGGAATCTCGAAGTTCATAAACCCCACCGTACCGAATAGTTTTATTGCCGCTTTGGTATTTCTTTAGGCATGACCATTTTAAGGCTTCGTTTGTTGCCCAATCCGCGAAGTCCCTCCAGTTCGCACCTAAGGATTCCGCCTGGTTGTTCCAGTCGTTCATGTGGCCAGCTTTGATATGCCGATAGCCCCAACCGATATTTTTACCTTTGACGACTTTGTTTGTGCCACAACGTAGATAGGCTGTACGTCCCGAGACTCCTTTAACCGTTTGCCTACTGAAAGTTCTGACGAGCTTTTCGTTCTTATCGAAAACGCCACAGGGTGACCAGTATGCTGCGGGTTGCGCGACCCCTAACTTCTGTTCAATGTTGTCAAAGTAGAACCGTTCTCCACTTTCCCCGACAGCATAGGCTGGGACTGCCTGTGTTTCTACGAAATTTTCTGGCTCCATCTGGGCTGCATTAGCTGGCGCGCTCAGCAACGAGCTACCTAGCAGAAGAGCGCCGAGAGCAATTGAAGTGATTTTTTTCAAAAGTTTCACCCATCGATCTGTTAGTTGCCTTAGTCAATCATATTGATTAGCTTATACTGAGCTTCAACATTTAATCCGTATTTGACGAGGTATTGAGCGCAATTAAAAAATTTTGAACAGTCGATGCTTTGAGTAGTGTAGATGATTCAAAAACGATCGTTTTGGGAAGGTGAGGCTTCCGATGCATATTCTCCGGAAGCCTCACTTTCTTGCACAGGATATTACTTAGCAGGTAATGAGCAGAACGGCCTACAGCTATTTAAACCCTTTTCGCCGGTTGTCCTCCCGACACAACATCTGGCAATTGGCTGCGTTGGTTTTACCCCCTTCACGCCAAGGCGTGATGTGATCTCCCTCCATCTCCTCAATCTGAAAAGAATCAGCACATACAGGACATATCCCTTGCTGCCGTTCGTATGCTTCTCGCTTCTCGTTATCACTGAAAGCACGAATATTTAGGTGCTTCTCATGGCCGCTGAGAACGTAAGTGTAGATACCTTTTTTATTGGTTACATCTTCGTCCATCATGAGGGAAGTGATTTGCTTATCAAGTTCTGCAGAGTTCCATTTGGTGTCCTTGAACTGGTTGTACAGTTCACCCCATGGCAACCCCTTCATTTCCTTGCGGTACTTGGGGAAAGTGGTTTTCACCCACGCAATAACGCTCTGAAAATACAGCCAGAGTTCGTTAGCGTTCGGGTCATGCTGATGGACAGCCATATACTCTTCAACTGTAGACTCACTAATCCACTTGATAACTGTTTCCAGGTAGTCTTGACGGATCGGAGAGCCGTTCATATATGTACCGGCAAGCCCCTGTGCGGGTGCGTTCGTTTTACTGAAATATCGTTTGGCATCGGCAACCCAACTGCCTGAATAGACAGCATTTCGCAGTTCCTGGTCGGTGAGTTTTTCGCCAGCGATATTTATCGTTTCGAACCAATCGAGCTTTTGACTGTCGGTTCCGCTGCATAAGTAGACCATGAGTTGGTAGTTAAGGATCTGCTCTTGCTCGTCTATTTGGAGATTGTGGAAGTAGCGGCCATTGACCGCGAAATCTCCTTCTACATACTGGCAAATGCTGATCGTTCGTTGTTGCCCATCGATCACTTCATAAGTTCCGTCGTCGCGAACAGCCCAGTACATGACGTTAAGAGGAAAGTCCTTGATGACAGTTTCGATCACGGCCTGACGCTGTTTGTCTTTATAGATGAACTCGCGCTGATAGGGAGGACGAATATCGAGTTTTCCTCCATATCCGATGACCCCGCCTTCTTGGTTGTCTTCGTAATCACTTGTCAGCTCACGAACTGTAACCCGGTGCAATTCAATTTTCACGCTGCTACTCCCTTGCTCCGAATGAGGATACGAGGGTACGTCTGGATAAAGATTTCTCCATCGACCATGTAATAGGTCTTGTTGCTTGGTGGAGCGTCAAGCTTGATGGCAGCACCGTCGTTAAGCTTAGAAACTTGGCTTCTACTTCCGTTAGAGCTAACTTGCGTCTGGGTTGGATATTTTTTTGAAGCCATCCCAAACCAGGTCTTCGTGATCCCTACAATTTCGAACTGTTCTGGATTGTGCTTGGTTAGAAAACCCAAAGGAACGCCCATGACACCTCCGAAATCTGTGGGAATCTCACTCACCTTTCCAACATCGATAGCATCGAAATTGTCATAGGAGCGGTACTTATCCGGATCATAGGAATTGTAGAGAATCAACTCTTCGTGTCGCTTGGAAATATCTAGGTTGGTAAGCCAACACATGGTGCCAAAACTGCGCCACTTCTGGCCTTCTTCATCAACCCAAAATCTTGTTTCACGAGGCTTGTAGTGATCTGGAACCTTGAATGCCATATCCCCGTTATTGTGCCCCAACCACATCTTATTTTGACGAATGAAATCGAATATATCTTTCGTCGTGAGAGTGTTCTGGTTGCCAAGAATGATGAATTTCTTGTCATGCTCGATCAGCTGCGTGATGTACTCACGGAAAAGTGAGAAAGGTGGTTCCCTGCATTGTTCGCA
>NZ_NRGT01000081.1:0-1744 GCF_002332285.1 Glutamicibacter sp. BW77
CCCAGTGATTTCATGAAGATGGGCAGTCATTAACTGACTTAAAAGATGAAAAGGTGATCTGAACTGGGAAAATAGGAGTTGTTGAAGCTCTAAAATTCCAATCCAAAGGATCACCTTTTCAGTGAACCATTCTACTCAAGTTTTCCCCGCACTTCCGACCCAACCCACCAGCCAATCGCTGATATCCCACGCAGGCTTATCTGTGCTCACCAGCTTCTTGAACGCACTAGACTTCCGGCGGGTCTGCGAAGATCGTTTCTCCCAGTTCGTGCCGGCCACCGCGACGCACCGTCCAAGCAAGATCCTCGGAGCGCTGGCGCTCTCGTTGGCTGCTGGCGGTGAACAAGCCACTGATATCGACCAGCTTCGAGCTGCGCCGGACCTCTTCGGCGCTGTGGCATCGGATGCCACGATTAGCAGGTTCATGGGACGAATCAAAGTTCAGCCGGAGGCTTTCGCCTATGGGTTCGCCACCATGACCCGAAGCCTGCGTTCCAAGGTTTGGGCGGCTGCCGGGCCCCGAAATCCTGCCCGGCTGGCCACGGCAAACAACCCTTTAATCATCGACATTGATGCTTCCTTGGTGCACGTGCACTCCGAGAAACAACATAGTGCGGGCACCTATAAAGGCGGATACGGTTTCTCACCGATGATCGCCATGGCCGACTACGGAAAAGAGCACGGAACCGGTGAAGTCCTGGCCGTGCACCTACGGCCGGGGAACAAGGGCGCGAATTCAGCTGCCTCACATATCGAAGTGCTCACCCAGGCCTTGGCTCAGTTACCTGATGATTTCTATGATGAACACGGAAACCTCATGGGTGAGAAAATTCTGGTCCGCACTGATAGCGCCGGGTCCTCCCGTGAGTTCTTGCACCACGTGGATTCGTTGGGTCTCCAGTTCTCCACTTCGTATTCTTTGCCAGTGGTCAAGGAACGGTTCATTCGGTGGATCGATGAGAAGAAGTACTGGGAACCAGCACTGGACGCTGATGGTGGCCAGCGTGATAACGCGTGGGTGATTGATGCCAGCAAGGTGTTGGACCTGAACGACTATCCGACCGGGACTCGGATTTATTTGCGTGCTGAGCCTTTGCATCCTGGGGCGAAAGCGAACTTGTTCGATACGGACGGGAACCGGGTGACGGCGTTCTTGACCAATAGCCCGCGGTTCAACGTGGCGTTCCTTGATGCCCGGCACCGGGCTCGGGGTCGGTGCGAAAACCGGATCAAAACCCTGAAGAATACGGGGTTGGGCAAGCTTCCTTATTGGTCTTTTGCTGCGAATCAGGCGTGGGCGGACCTGGCGATGCTCGCACTGAATCTGGTGTCTTGGTTGCAACTGGCTGCACTGCCTCGTGGTCATGAGGCTTCGGTGTGGGATTTGAAGCGGTGGCGGTACCGGTTGTTTTCGATGGCAGGGAAAATCGTCTCTGGTGGACGGCAACGCCGACTGTTGATCTCTGCGAGAGCACCAGAAGCGCAGCTGATGTGCCAGCTGAATGAGGGTATTGGCTTGTTGTTCCAGCGGTGGCGCCATGGTGCATTTGTTACCTGAACAGGTAGTGGTGCTTCCTTGTTTCTTTGGTTTTGAAAGGCTATTTTGGTCCGGGTGTGTGGAGCCCGGCACCCGGCGCCGGTGCATCAGGCGCTCTTTGGCGTGGGTGGAATCAGGAACGGCCACCGGAAATCCTGGGTTCTGGATTTCGGTGGCCGTCAAAGCCCTGATGAAAAATCTGGGCTA
>NZ_NRGT01000082.1:0-44905 GCF_002332285.1 Glutamicibacter sp. BW77
CTCTCAATTCTGAAGAGCCGGAAAACCGATCTATATCGAACGAGTATCGCCGCACCCGTCAGAAGTTTCAGTGCATGGAGCTTATCGCTGCAGCTGGAGTTGAGTATAAGAAGTCGAAGTTTCAGGAGTAGGGGCTGATGAGTTCACACGCTTCGGTATTGCAATTGAAGTTCTGGATCAGGCGAACCTGTCCGCCGATCTGGCGCCGGGTTTTGGTTCCAGGTTCGATGCGGCTGGACCAATTGCATCAGGTGATTCAGTACAGCTTCGGTTGGTACGACGCGCATCCGCACCAATTTGAGCTCAACGGTGTTAATGGGGTGAGCTACGGGGCCGCCGATGCAGAGGTCAAATCCGATGTTGATGAGCGCACGGTATGCCTCGACGAACTTTTAAGTCACGGGCGGGGAAGGCTCGACTACGTCTATGACTTCGGTGATTACTGGGAAGTCCGTATCGAACTAGAAGGACTGCCACCGGTCGACGCTGCTCTGTTGCCGCGGTGTATTGGCGGACGCAGGATGGCTCCGCGGGAGGACTCGGGAGGTCCGTTGGGGTGGGCCATGGTGATCGAAGCGCTGAAGGACCCGGAGCATCCGGATCGGGCGGAATACCGAGAATGGCTCTTCTTGCGCGACGGTGAGCAGTTCGACGCTTCGCTTTTCGACAAGCAGCGCGTCAACGAAATGTTTGAGTATGCCCGCTAGCTGCTGACCGGACACATTGAGTCCCTCAGGTAAACGTGTAAAAAATTGGGCGCATTTTTCACACGTTTACCCGACATGTAAAAAACCTTTACATGTCTTCTTGGGTTCTAGCCTGCCAGTAGCTCGATGAAGCGGTGATTGATAAATAGCCACTCACGGCCTATTTTGATCTGCGTTAGTCGCCGATTGGAGCTGAATTCATTCAGCCATTTTGTCGCAGTCGGGCGCGAGATTCCACAGCGGCTGACTACGTCATTGATTCGGCAATAAGGCTTTTCGAATAAAAGATCAAGCAGTTCCGCGTTCGGTCCTGCTGAGGATTCAGTTCGCAGCTCGTCGCGCATGACTAGTTGCAACTCTTGGATGCTGTCAATTAGCTGCAGAGTCTCGTCGGCTGTCACTTGAATACCCTTAAGCATGTATAGCAGCCAGCCCTCCCAGTCATTGTCCTTGGTGACGGCTAGGAGCCTAGTGTAGTACTCCTCTTTGTGGCGAATGATGTATCGCGATAAGTAGAGAACTGGCTCCCTTAGCAGCTCGACTTCAACGAGTAGGAGGATGTTCAAAATACGCCCGGTGCGGCCGTTTCCATCTGAGAAGGGATGGATCGCTTCGAATTGATAATGAGCGGCGCTCATAATGACCAATGGATCAATGTCTGGGTTTTCGTGAATGAAGCGTTCCCACTCGGCCAATTTTTCTTTGATCCGATCCGGGCCTTCGGGTGGTGTGTACCGGGCTTTGCCAGTCACAGGATTTCCAATGTAGGTGCCCGGAAGAGCGCGAACGTCCATGTCGCGGCCCTTGATATTTGTGCAAACTTCAAGCGCGGTCCGTGTTGTCAACGGACGGCTTTCGATGCTTTGGAGTCCTGTGAAGAGTGCCTCGCGGTAACGCAGAGTTTCTTTGGTATCGGAGGATGCATGAACTTCTGAATCCGCTGCTAAACGAAATAGGTCGTCGGTAGTCGTTACGATATTTTCAATCTCGGAACTCGCTTGTGCTTCGAGCAACGGCAGTGAGCTTATGAGCACCCCGGGATTAGGTATACGAAGGACGGCTTGATTCATGGCGGCCAGTGAAGCCCGGGCCTTAGTTGTCGCTTTGAGTACCGGCCGGGTTTCAAGCTCACTTGCGGGAGGAGCTGCTAGATCGTTGAACGGTAGTTCTGCTTTCCACATAGGGACAGTCTATCTAAGCCATCAGGAAACGTGTAAAAAAATGTACGTATTTTTTACACGTTTATCTGATATGCAAAAAACCTTTACACGTCTTCTCGGCAATTTTCCCGCTGTAGGCCGAATGCCTGGTTTGTCTTGAGGCATGGGCCTTGGGCACACGGCTCCGAGGAGACGTAATGGCTGAGCGACAAATTTGAGGTGCCGGATCCAATCGCCGCTGCGGCATCGGTCAGACGCTAGATGCGGGCGAACTCGAGCAGATGGCGCTGGCCGGGGTGATCGGGCTTCCTCGCGCGCCCAACGCGAAGTTTTGAGTGCTTGTTACGATGCAGTTGAGCCTGGGTTCCGTGGCGCCGGGGCGATCAAGGAATCGGTCGAGATTGGGTTCTAGGGCCAAGATCGACCGGTAAAAGTAAGACTCCCCAGCAATGGCTTGGCCACTGCTGGGGAGCAAATGCGCTTGTAGGTAGGTTATCGCTGGGTTTCTTCGGGACTGACTTCTGTTGCCGGACCATCGGGGGTCGCCCCGCCTTCGTCGGTCCAGTCATGTCCCGCTTCGTCGGAAAGCGCAGGATCCGAAATGTGATCCTCCAGCGTCTTATCCGAAATATCGGTGGAATTCGTTGGGACGTTTTCGTTCATATCTTCTCCCTTTACTCGAACTTCCGCCACCAGCCACTTGCCTGCCAATAATGGCCAAGGACTAAGGGCTGAGCGATCCTTACTCGGCCAATGTAGCACCAGAATCGCCGGTACGCGAGCGTTTTGGAGCAAGCTCCCAGCTAACTAATCCAGTGCGCTCGGATGGGGTTGAGAAACGAACGGGAGGGCCCGCGAATATTTATGGTTCCGCCGTTCGCCTTTCAGCGATGATGGGTACTAAACGAGCTCTGCCGCCCCGCCTTCAAGGTTGGTCGCCCGGCGCAGGAGTCCCTTCATAACCAGCATCAGGAGGGCGAACGCGCTTCCGCAGGTCGTGAGGGCAGCAATCGCCAGTGCAACACCAGGTCCGCCCACGCCAATAATTCCTAATAGGTGAACACCAAGAGATAGGGCCAGAAATGTGGCCACGGCGATTGACGCAATGATGGCGTTGACCCAGCCGAAGGCCCGCTGGGTGAAGATGGTCCGACGTTCCACCATGCTCAGCAACTTCCAGGTAGCAGCCAATGAGACCTGCAGGCAGGCAATTGCGACTATGACAACTACCGTATAGGGGGTGGCTAGGAATGCGACCTCGGGAAAGAGCGTCGCATTCTGCGCCGCAAGGGTCGGCACGACCCACGCTTGCCACAGTAGTCCGCCGAGAAAAATCAGCGTAAGGCATACTCGAAGCAGGACCATTAGCAATTTGTTCATAGAGTGATTATCAACAAAAACCTATCGAATATCAATAGGTTGTGTGGTTGAGGCGCTCCCGCGGCGAATGCGGGTTCGGCCAAGCCGTGCCAGCGCCCGCTATTGCCGCAGTGGTAGCTTGAAAGGAATCAAGGAATACCAAAAACCTCGGTCTTCCTCATCTCCCGGAATACGGGACGCCAGATTAGGGGGCATGCGATGACAGCAACGCCAGAAACCGACATGAGCAATCTTGGGATTGCCTCGCGGGCGGCGCTCAGGCCAATTTCCGAGATCGCCGAGTCGGCGGGGATCCCTGAAGCCGCAGTTGAGTCCTATGGCAGGTACAAGGCCAAGGTCGACCCGTCGCTTTTGACTGCTCGCGGCGTCCGCCCCGGAAAGATCGTTCTGGTCAGCGGAATTTCCCCGACGCCCGCAGGGGAGGGGAAATCCACCATGGTGGTGGGTTTGGGCGATGCGCTGGCGGCCACCGGGGCCAAAACCATGATCGCCTTGCGCGAACCGTCCATGGGCCCGAACTTCGGCATGAAGGGCGGGGCCACCGGTGGCGGATACTCGCAGGTGCTCCCCATGGATGAGATCAATATGCATTTCACCGGGGATTTCCACGCCATCACCAGCGCCAACAACCTGTTGATGGCGCTGCTCGACAATCACCTGCACCAGGGCAATGCCTTGGGCATCGATCCGCGGCGCATCACATTCAAGCGCGTTCTGGACATGAACGACCGCGCACTGCGCCACGTGGTCATCGGCCTTGGCGGACCAGCCGAGGGAGTCCCGCGGGAAACCGGTTTTGAGATCACCGTCGCCTCCGAGGTCATGGCGGTCTTCTGCCTGGCCACCGGGCTAGAGGACCTGCGCGCCCGGCTTGGCCGCATGACCATCGGATACACCTACGGCAAGGCGCCGGTCACCGTTGATGACCTGGGCGCCGCGGGAGCCATGGCGATGCTGCTCAAGGACGCGATCAAGCCCAACCTGGTCCAGTCCATGGGCGGCACACCCGCCTTCATCCACGGCGGGCCGTTCGCCAACATTGCGCACGGCTGCAACTCGGCCATCGCCACCAACACCGCACGCGCGCTGGCGGACGTCGTGGTGACCGAGGCAGGCTTCGGTACCGATCTCGGTGCCGAGAAGTTCATGGACATCAAGGCCCGCTATGCCGGATGCGACCCCGACACGGTGGTTATCGTCGCCACCATTCGCGCGCTGAAAATGCATGGGGGAGTACCCAAGGGAGAGTTGGGCAAGGAGGATGTCGCGGCCGTACGCAATGGTTTATCGAACCTCGCCCGGCATGCCTCGAACATCAGGAAGTTCGGCATCCAGCCGGTGATCGGGATCAACCGGTTCACCGCGGATACCGAGGCCGAACTGGCGGTGGTCACCGGCTGGGCCGAAGCGCAGGGCGTTGAATGCGCGATTGCCGACGTCTGGAGCCAAGGCGGCCAGGGGGCCGGCGACCTGGCCGCCGCGGTCTTGCGGGCCATCGAAGCGCCAAACAATTTTGCTCCGCTGTACGAACTGGAGCTGCCCATCGAGGAAAAGATCCTGACCGTGGTGCGCGAGATCTACGGGGGAGAGGGCGTCGAATACTCCGCCGGCGCGCGGCGGATGCTCGAGCAGATCCACGCCAACGGCTGGGACGACCTGCCGGTGTGCATGGCCAAGACCCAATATTCTTTCTCCGATGACCCCAAGCTCCTAGGCGCTCCGGAGGGATTCACCTTGCAGGTCCACGACCTGATCCCCAAGACGGGCGCGGGCTTCATCGTGGCCATCACCGGGACGATCATGACCATGCCGGGCCTTCCCAAGGTTCCGTCCGCCATGCAGATGGACGTCGATGGCAACGGGAACGCCGTGGGGCTGTCGTAGGACAGCTAGCCGAAGAATGCCCTATTTCCGAGCCGGAAGGGCCTATCCCACGTAGCCTTGAAACAAAGATATTCAAGCGTGTGAGGGAGACCCGGTGGCCAAGAAGAAGAAAAAGCAAGTAAAGCAGGGACACCCCGGACGCGTTCAGGCTCCGGTGGTGTCCATAGGTCGAGTGAAGGTCGACCGCGGGCTGGATGCGCTGTCGCCTGAATTCGTGCGCTGGTACGGCCAGCGGCGGCAGGATTCGGAAACCGCGTTGCTCGCCTTGGCGGCCGTGCGCGAAACGTTGGGGATGTACGCCGAAGTCGTAGGACTTGAATCCGTCACCGAGTTCAACGCACCCAAGCTGTTCGGGGTGTTGAACTCCATGATCGAATTCGAGGAAGCCGAAGAGCCGGAAGATCTCTCCGGGGAACTGCGCATGGTGCTCTACATGGCCTGGGCAGACTACCTTGATTTTATCGAGGATACCGGCCGCTGGACCCAAGACCCCGCCGAGCTGAGTTGGTTGCGCGGCAATCTGGAGACCGCGGATCCGTTTAGCGCAGAAGCTCTTTCCTCGCCCGGGAATCCTGGTGCGTTGGAGGAGCAGGCGCTCGCCGAACTGCGCCAGCTTCCCATCGTGGAATTGGGGCATGGCCTGGCCCGCTGGTGCATCGGGAAGGGCGCCGCCGAATGGGGCGCCGGCCCGGGAGAACAATATCTGGCTTCCGCTGCCAAGACCTTGGAGAGCGAACTTCCCAAGGGGCTGGACGAGGCGCAAACCGAGCTGGTGGTTTCCCAGGCCATCGCTTCGCTCGCGATGGCCGGCATCATCACCCTCGAAGCGCACGCGTCGCCGACAGCCGGACCCGCCGCCGAGGAATTCCACAAGTCCGAGGGACAGCAGGCGTTCTCCGCGAACTATGCCTTCCTGCAGGCATTCCTCGATCTCTTCCTCGAAGCGCCCGAGGACGCCGATGAAGAAACCCTGGAAGCCTGGGGGCTGTCCAACCTCTGGCTGCTTGAAGCCATCGAAGGATCCGCGCATCTGGTGGCCGCGCCGCGAGATGAGCAATGGTCGCCGGCGGCCTGGGCACAGGCCCACCAGCGGCTGGGCGAATTGCGGATCCTCGGCTTGGTCGAGGAAGGCGAGCGCTACACCCTCCCGCGCCTCGTCGCGGCGACCCTCACCGACCTGGACGATGATGAGCTCGATGAGGAAGATCTGCAAGACGATGAGCTGGACGCGCTCTTCGGCTTCGATTCGGAAGAGCCCAAGCGGGAAAAGCGTGCCGAACCCTATGCGGGCAAGGTGCTGCAGCTGAAGCTGGGCCTGAAAGAGGCCAAGCCGCCGATCTGGCGCCGGGTGCTGGTGCCCTTGGATCTGCACCTGGGCGACCTGCACGACATCATCCAGGCAAGCTTCGACTGGTACGACGGGCATCTGCACGAGTTCCGCTCGGGCGGATATGGCGGGACCAGCTACGGGCCCGATATCGAGCATATGGAGTATGACGAAGACGAGTCAGGTGTCCTGATTTCCGAACTGCTCAAAGCCGAAAAGGACCGGCTGGACTACGCCTATGATTTCGGTGATGGCTGGGAGATCCGCATCGAGGTGGAAAAGGTGCTCGATTCCGAGGCCGGGGCGCTGCCGCGCTGCACCGGAGGCCGCCGCATGGCACCGCTCGAAGACAGCGGCGGCACCTGGGGCTGGTCGGAAAAAGTCGCCGCCATCGGCGACCCCGCCCATCCAGAGCACGGGGAAGTCATGGAATGGCTCGGAGATATGGGCCTCGATGAGATCGATCCGGCCGCCTTCAGCATGCAGCAGATCAACGAAGCACTAGACCAGGAGTTCTAGCCAAAGGTCGCTCAGCCGCACAAGCTTTGGCTAGCCTTGCGGTTGGTCGTTTTGACCGGAGCCTTTTCGGCGCCCTCGATCTCAAGATAGTCCTGGCCGAGGAGCAGCTGGACGCCTTCTATTGGCGCCTTGACGGGACGAAGATCCAGGTCAAGTTCCTTGGCCAAGGCCTTGGCCGTCTGCCGCGCTTCCTGGGTGTCGGCGGCCAGCAGCCGCGTTGCCGCCTGGGGAGCTTCGGCGGTATCAATTTCGGAGACTGAGAAGCCCTGCGCGGTTGCTTTGGCGGCGAACTGCGATGCCAGCTGATTCACTCGCGCGCCGTTGGTGATTTGCACGGCAGTCTCGCGCGAGCTGGCCGCTGGTGCCGCTTCAGCTTTCGAGCTCTCTTCATCGCCTAGATTTACCGGGGTGTCTGCGCTCAACCGCTCGAAGATCGTGGACGCCTCGGGGGCGGGGACAACACGGTTGCGGTTCTGCGGGGCCGGCTGCCAAGGCATGGTCATAAAGGTGATTTCCCCGGTGGGCACCGCTTGGATTCGGGTGGCCAGCGAGGCAAGCTGAGCCAGGGAGCTGAGTCCCGGATCAACGGTCATCGATGAGGTGACCGCATCCAGGAAGGAATAAAGCCGGTCCGGCCGGGTGAGCGTTTCACGGCTCGTGGCCCGTTGGACGACGGCCGACATCACCATCTGCTGATGGCCCAGGCGGGCGATATCGCTGCCGTCCCCGACGGCATGCCGGGTGCGGGCCAAGGCCAGTGCGTCTTCTCCCTTGACTATTTGATTGCCCGCCGGGAGATCCAGGTTCGCCTTGGGGTCCTGCATCTGATCGGCCAGGCACACGTCGATGCCGTCGAGCGCGTCAACGATGGAAATGAAGCCCTCGAAATTGACTTCGATGAAGTGGTCGAGATCCACGCCGGTCAGGGATTCAACGGCGGCTACCGAGCAGGCGGGACCGTAGTTCAGTGCCGAATTGATCATCCCGTGGCCGCCTGCGTAATGCCCGTGGCCGGTATCCGCGCAGGCGGGAATCTCGAGCAATGTATCGCGCGGGATCTGCACCGCGTCGATGCGCTCATTGCCGGCGGCCAGATGAACGAGCACCATGGAATCGCTGCGCGCCGATCCGTTGTCCTTGCCGAATTCCGTAGAGCTAAAGGTCCGGCTGTCCGACCCCAGCAGGAGGATGTTCATGCCCCGGCTGGAATCGGGTACCCGCTGCTCCGTGGCGCGCATCGCGGCGGTGGAGATATTTCCCTGAAGCCGGAACCAGGCCGCTCCGACACCGACGACCAGTGCCAGGACCAGCGCCGCGGCGATGATGCGAAAATTGCGCTTGCGTCGCGAAGAATTTTTCCTGGTGGGCGTTGCGGGCCGCTGATGGGTCATAGCTCAGGTCTCCTGCGAAAGTCAGGCGGGAATATCTACACCAGCCGACCATGCAAGAGATGGATCGCACCAATAGCCAAAGTGTGCGGACCCATGCATTTTCCCTATGTATCTGCCCGCCACCCGGACTTTCCGCGGGAGCGCAGATTCCGCGAGATCTGCGTCTCACAGGTGATCCAGGAACTCCTCCAGGGCGGGGTTCTTGAACGAGTCCTTCCGGAAGATTGCTCCGATGGGCCGTCCGGCATCGGCGGCTAGCGGAACCTGCAGTCCGCCGAAGACTTCGGCGGTGCTGGCCAGCACCTGGGGAACCATGGTGATGCCGCCAACGGCGATGCTCAGCTGGACCAGGGCGTCGCGCTGCGTGGTGGTGATGATGCGTGGCGCGGTGACGCCGAGGTTTCGGTAGACCTCATCGGTGATCAGCCTGGTGGAGGTCCCCTGCGGCAAGGTGACCAGCGTGAGCCCGCCGAGCAGTTCGGCGTCCAACGCGGTGCGCACCGCGTGGGCCAAATCGGTGGAAAGAACCGCCGTGAACCTCTGCTTGCGCACGAAGCGCGCCTGAAGGTCGGCGGGGATGCGCTCGTCCACGCCGAATGCGAGATCTGCGCGTCCCAGGCGTACCGAGTCGATCAGCTGTTCGTGATCCTCGACGCTGACGATTTCGATTTGGATCCCGGGATGATTGCGGTGGAACGGGCCGAGATATTCCGGAAGGACTCCGGCAATGAGCGAGGGCAGTCCCGCGATGCGCAATGAGCCCGAATCCAGAGACCGGGTTGAAGAAGCCAGCGCATCGATCGAGGAGATCTCGCGCAGGGCTCGCCGCCCGGCCGGGATGATGCTCCGCCCGGCCTCGGTGAGCAGCATATTCCGTCCCGCGGCCCGGAAGACCGGCATGCCCAGGGTTTGCTCCAGCGCTCGAATCCTGCGTGACAGCGAAGGCTGGGAAATTCCGAGGATATCCGCCGCGGCGGTGAAGGATCCGTAGTCCACCACGGTGATCACGGCCGCGATCTGAGCTAGGGAAATATTGCTGGAGCTGAGGTGGTTGGCCATAAATCGGACGTCCCTTGTGAACTATGACTGCATCTGGCGTGATTGCAGGGAAACGGTAGCATGCTCCGGCGCTTCGCCGAGCTCCATCCTGTGCCTGCGGGATTATCTGGGGGAAGGCTCAGGAGCGTTGGCGGTGCCTATGGTGGAGGCTCGGATGACCAGCTTCGGGGTGAAGACAAACTGCTCGCGGACCGCATTTTCGCCGGCTTCGGCTTCGCGCAACAGGACATCGACCGCGGTGCGCCCGATTTCTTCGGCCGGCTGGCGCACGGTGGTGATCGGGACGACGGCCGACTCGGCGAACGCTATATTGTCGTATCCGACCAGCGCAATGTCCTCTGGAACCTTCAGCTTCCCGGACATCACGAACGCCTGCAGGATGCCTAAAGCCAGTAGATCGTTGGCGGCAAAAACACCGTCCGGGCGTTGCCCGGGCGTCATGGCCAAGATGCGTTCTCCGGCGGCGCGGCCTTCGATGACGCTCAGCTGCTTGGTAGGCAGATATTCGAGGGCTGCATCCGAAGTGCCGGCAATGACCGATTGCGCGCCTTCCAGACGATGCCGGACCTGTTCAATGCTTTGCGGACCGCCGACAAAGGCAATGCGCTTTCGTCCCAGCTCGACGAGGTGCTGGACGGCGATTCGGCCGCCCTCTACGTCGTTGACGGAGACCGAAGAGAAGCTGCGGTCTCCGCTTCCGCGGTCCACCAAGACCACCGGGGTCCCGGATTCGCGGATGCGCCAAAGCCGGCTCAGGTCGCTGTGCATGGGGGAGATGAGCACTCCGGCGACGCGCTGCTGATCAAAAAGGTCAAGCAGCTGCTGTTCGGTGGTCAGCGAGCTATCGCTGGCGCCCATCAGCACCGTGTAGCCGTTTTCCAGGGCCCGGTGCTGGGCTCCCTGGGTGACGTCCATGAAGAACGGATTTCGGGCATCGAGGATCACCAGCCCGAAGCTGCGGCTGTGCCCGGCCCGCAGCTGGCGGGCGGCGTCATTGCGCACGAATCCGAGCTTGTCGATGGCCTCGGTGACCTTGCGAACCGTCGCCGGTGCGACGACCTCTGGGCGGTTGAGTACATTGGAGACCGTTCCGACCGAAACACCTGCCGCGCGAGCGACTTCCTTCACGCTTACCGACACGTAGTTTCCCGCCTTTGCCCCGATGGTCTTCTCCCGAGTATATCGCGCGGCGCCCGCTCGGCTTGCCATGCGGTACAGGATTGAATGGATTCAATTAATTTTGGCAGATTTCTGGATTCTGCTTGAACTTGAGCCATGTTCTGGTCTAAAGTCGGTCAAGTTCGGTGATTGAAACGATTCATTAAGGGTCGATCATCACCGACTCAGCGTCACAAGCATTCAACGAAGAGGGCAACGCATGAACAGGGTTTGTTTTCAGCTGCAGGTCAAGCCGGACCGGCTCGCCGAATACGCCGAACGCCACGCCGCCGTCTGGCCAGAGATGCTGCGGGCAATCAACGACGCGGGACGCCGCAACTACTCGCTCTTTCTCCGTGCCGATGGCCTGCTGATCGGCTACTACGAAACCGCCGACGACGCAGCCGCCCAGGCCGCACTGGATGCGGATCCACGCACCTCGGCCTGGGAGGCGCAGATGTCCGAGTTCTTCATCTCCCTCCACGGACGCCCCGATCAGGGCGCGCCGCGCCTGAGCGAGGTATTCAACCTCGAAGACCAGCTGGCCCAGCTCTAAACGGCGACACCGGCAACCCAATTCCACCACCGCAGAAGGAGAGATCCATGGGCGCTAAGCTGACCCCCGAGATCCTGACCACCCTTGAACGATTGGCCATCGAAGTCCCTTCCTGGGCCTACGGCAACTCCGGCACCCGCTTTAAGGTGTTCGGCACCCCGGGCACCCCACGCGACGCCTATGAGAAGATCGCCGACGCCGCGCAGGTCAACCGCCTGACCGGACTGGCTCCGGCCGTGGCCCTGCACATTCCGTGGGATAAGGTGGCGGACTTCGGCTCGCTGCGCACTCACGCGAACGACCTCGGGGTGGAACTGGGAACCATCAACTCCAACACCTTCCAGGACGACGAATACAAGTTCGGTGCGCTGACCCACGAAGATCCAAAGGTCCGCCGGAAGGCCATCGACCACCACATCGAGTGCGTAGACGTCATGGACGCCACCGGCTCCCAGGACCTGAAAATCTGGCTGGCCGAGGGCTCGAACTACCCGGGTCAGGCAGATATGCGCGGACGTCAGGACCGGCTTTCGGACTCGCTGTCCGAAATCTACGCCCGGCTGAGCGGCGAGCAGCGCCTGGTGCTCGAGTACAAGTTCTTCGAGCCCTCCTTCTATCACACCGATGTTCCGGACTGGGGCACCTCCTACGCCCAGGTGGCCGCGCTCGGCGAGCGGGCGTTGGTCTGCCTGGATACCGGGCACCACGCCCCGGGCACCAACATCGAGTTCATCGTGATGCAGCTGCTGCGCCTGGGCAAGCTCGGCTCCTTCGACTTCAACTCGCGCTTCTACGCGGATGACGACCTGATCGTCGGCTCCGCCGACCCGTACCAGCTCTTCCGCATCATGGCCGAGGTGGCCCGCGGCGGCGGACTGGATATCGATACCCCGATCACCTTCATGCTCGATCAGTGCCACAACGTGGAAAACAAGATCCTCGGCCAGATCCGCAGCGTGCTGAACGTGCAGGAAATGACCGCCCGCGCGCTGCTCATCGACCGGGTCGCCTTAACCGAGGCGCAGCTCTCCGGCGATGTGCTGGCCGCCAACGACCTTTTCATGAACGCGTTCTACACCGATATCCGCAGCGAACTCGCAAACTGGCGTGAATCGCGTGGCCTGCCTGCGGACCCGATGGAAGCCTTCCGCGCCTCGGATTACCAGAGCCGCATCGAAGCCGAACGCGCCGGCGGCGTGCAGGCAGGGTGGGGTGCCTGATGGCAACGGCACTGGCGAAAAAGCGCGGCATCAGCGGCTGGAAAGCCACCATTGCGGTGGCCATGAGCAACTACATCGAAGCCGGGGCAATTATTGCCCTGGCCACCAGCCTGACCCTCTGGCAGGGTGCCTTCGGATTTGATGACGGCATGGTCGGGGTCATCGCGGCGATCTCCGCCAACGCCTTCGGCGCCGCGGTGGGTGCGCTGATCGGCGGCCCATTGTGCGACCGGCTAGGACGCAAATTCATCTACACCTACGACCTGATCGTGTTCATGGTCGGTGCGCTGATGATTACCTTCGCCGCCAGCACCGTGCTGCTGATTATCGGCGTGATCCTCATGGGCATCGCCGTGGGCGCCGGAGTTCCGGCTTCCTGGACCTACATTGCCGAGGAGGCTCCGCAGGAGTCGCGCGCAGCGCACGTGGGAACCGCGCAGCTGGCCTGGTCTTTCGGCCCGGCGGTCGGCTTTGCCCTGGCCATCATGGTGGCACCGCTAGGGGTGAATGGGTCCCGGCTGATCTTCTTCCACCTGTTCATCGTCGCCGCGATCACCTGGTGGGTGCGCCGCGGGCTTCCCGAATCCACCCGGTGGAAGCAGCAGCGCGCGGAGGAAATCGCCTCCGGAGCCAAGATCTCCTTCTTCTCCGGCATCAAGGGGCTGCTGGCCGAACGCAAGAACTGGTCGGCGCTGTTCTTCCTGCTCGGGGTGTACGGACTATGGAATACCGTGGCCGGCCAGGCCGGTATCTTCCAGCCACGCGTGTACGCGGCGGCCGGCGTCGAGTCGGCCACGCAGCAGAACCTGCTGCAGGTTCTGGTCTGGGTGCTCACCGCGGCCGCCACCTACTTCGGCTTCATGAAGTACGGGGACCGGGTCTCACGCCGCTGGCTGTACTTTGGCGGAGCCGCCCTGGGCGTTGTCGCCTGGGTGGTGCTGATCTTCGCCCCTCCGGGAGCCTTCTCCCTGCTGTTCTTCGCCTGCGCCTGGGGCATCTCCGCCGGTTTGGGAGCCCAAGCCTTCTACGGCCTATGGACCGCGGAACTCTTCGCCACCAAATACCGCGCCAGCGCACAGGGCGTGCTGTTCATGCTCGCCCGGGTCCTGGTCGGCTTGCTGTCCCTGGTCTTCCCGGTCCTGCTCTCCGGCATCGGGCTGGAAAAGCTCGGCCTGCTGATCATCGGCCTGCTGGTAGTTGCCCTGCTGATCGGCACCATCTGGGCGCCGGAAACCCGCGGCAAGTCCCTCGAAGAAATCGAAGCCCAGCGCTACGGCACCAAGATCAACGCCTAATACGACTCAAGGATTGAACACAGACATGTCGAGAGAAACCATGACCATCAGCACCGCAGAACAGCTCATCAGCCGTTCAAACCGCCTCGGTGCGGAAAAGAAGAACACCAACTATGCCGGCGGCAACACCTCGGCCAAGGGCTTCGAGCCCGACCCGGTCACCGGAGAACAGATTGAGCTGCTCTGGGTCAAGGGATCGGGCGGAGACCTGGGCACCCTGACCGAGAAGGGCCTGTCGACCCTGCGGCTGGACCGGATGCGCTCGTTGGCCAACGTCTACCCGGGTGTGGACCGCGAAGATGAGATGGTGGCGGCTTTTGACTACTGCCTACACGGCAAGGGCGGAGCCGCACCCTCTATCGATACCGCCATGCACGGCCTGGTGGACGCGCCCCATGTAGACCACCTGCACCCGGATTCCGGCATCGCCATCGCCACCGCCAAGGATGGAAAGGAGCTGACCGCGCAGATCTTCGGCGGCAAGGTGCTCTGGGTGGACTGGCGCCGCCCGGGCTTCCAGCTGGGACTGGATATCGCCGCAATCAAGGATGAAAACCCGAACGCCGTCGGCTGCATCCTCGGCGGACACGGCATCACCGCGTGGGGCGAGACCTCCGAGGAATGCGAAGCCAACTCGTTGTGGATCATCGACACCGCCGCGGACTACATCAGCGAACACGGCAAGGCCCAGCCATTCGGGGCCCAGCTGCCCGGCTTCGAAGCACTGCCGGAAACCGAACGCCTAGCGCGCGCCGCCGCCCTGGCACCGACCCTTCGCGGTCTGGCCTCGAGAGACAAGCCGATGATTGGCCACTTCACCGACGACGAGCGAGTCCTTGATTTCCTGGCGAGCGAAAAACTAGCCGAACTTGCCGCACTGGGCACCTCCTGCCCGGATCACTTCCTGCGCACCAAGATCAAGCCAATGGTGCTGGATCTTCCGGCCACCGCTACCCTTCAGGAGCAGCTGGCCCGATTGGCCGAATTACACGTGGAATACCGTGCCGACTACCAGGCCTACTACGACGCCCACAAGGATGAAAGCTCCCCGGCCATCCGCGGCGCCGACCCGCTGATCGTGCTGATCCCCGGTGTTGGCATGTTCTCCTACGGTGCAAATAAGCAGACCGCCCGCGTGGCCGGTGAGTTCTACCTGAACGCCATCAATGTGATGCGTGGCGCCGAAGCACTGTCAACCTACACGCCGATCTCCGACGCGGAGAAGTGCCGCATCGAGTACTGGGCGCTGGAAGAAGCCAAGCTGGCTCGCATGCCTAAGCCGAAGAGCCATGCCGGGCGCATCGCCCTGGTTACCGGCGCCGCGTCGGGCATCGGCAAGGCGATCGCTACCCGGCTGGCCGCCGAAGGTGCTTGCGTGGTCATTGCCGATCTGGATTTGGCCAAGGCGCAGGCCGCGGCCGCGGAATTGGGCAATGCCGATGTGGCCGTCGGAGTCGCCGCAAATGTGGCCGATGGCGCGGCCGTCCAGGCGGCCATGGACGCCGCGGTGCTCGCCTTCGGCGGTATCGACCTGGTGGTGAACAACGCCGGACTGTCGCTGTCCAAGAAGCTGCTGGAAACCACCGAAGCGGACTGGGACCTGCAGCACGACGTGATGGCCAAGGGCTCCTTCCTGGTGTCCAAGGCGGCGGCCCAGGTGCTGATCGACCAGCGCATGGGCGGAGACATCATTTACATCTCCTCCAAGAACTCCGTCTTCGCCGGCCCGAACAACATCGCCTACTCGGCCACCAAGGCCGACCAGGCCCATCAGGTGCGCCTGCTGGCCGTGGAACTCGGCGAACACGGGGTCCGCGTGAACGGGATCAACCCCGACGGAGTGGTGCGCGGCTCGGGCATCTTCGCCTCGGGCTGGGGCGCCAACCGCGCCGCCACCTACGGGGTAGACGAGGAAGACCTCGGCCAGTTCTACGCGAACCGCACCATCCTCAAACGCGAAGTGGTCCCGGAGAACGTGGCGGATGCCGTGTACGTGCTCACCGGTCCGGAGCTGACCCGCACCACCGGCCTGCACATCCCGGTCGACTCGGGCGTTGCGGCGGCCTTCCTGCGATGAGTTCGAGTTTGGGCACCGCACCTGTTGCGGCCATCGATTTGGGCGCCACCAGCGGCCGAGTAATGCTCGGCCAGCTGGTGGACGGCAAGGTTGAACTGAGCCTGGTGCATCGCTTCGCCAACGGCGCGGTTGCGTTGTCCACCCTGGAAGACGGGGCGGACAGCTCGGCATTGGCCTGGGACATCGACCAGCTGTGGGAAGAAATTCGCCACGGGTTGGCAATGGCCTTCGCCCAGAGGCCCGACATAGCCTCCATTGGCGTGGACTCGTGGGCTGTGGATTACGCCTTGCTGCAGCAGGGGGAGCGATTAGGGCAGGTGCGCCATTACCGGGATCCGCGCAATGAGCTCGCCGTCCCGGCGCTGGAGGCCAGCTTTGACCGCAAGGAATTGTTTGCCCGCAACGGTTTGCAGTTCCTGCCTTTTAATACGGTGTATCAACTGGAAGCCGAACGGCACGAATCCCGGCTGGCCCAGGCCGATACGCTGCTTTTGATCCCGGACTACATCAACTATTTGTTGACGGGAATGGCGCGCAGCGAGTGGACCAATGTGTCCACCACCGGGCTATTGAACCTGGAATCCGGGACGTGGGACGCGGAACTGAGCGAGCATTTGCAGATCTCCAACTTGCTCGCTCCTTTGATTCGCCCGGGTGAAGTTGTCGGAACCTTGCGCGGATCGCTGGCTCAGGAGCTCGGTGCCCAGGGGGAGGTCCGGGTGCTCGCCGTGGCCTCGCACGACACGGCAAGCGCCGTGGCGGCCACCCCGTTGACGAGCGCGCAGTCGGCCTATATCTCGTGCGGCACCTGGGGATTGGTGGGGGTTGAACTTCAATCACCGGTGCTGGAGCCACGGGCCCAAGAATCGGGTTTCACCAACGAGCTGGGCCTCGACGGAACCGTCAGATTCCTGAAGAATGTGAGCGGAACTTTTCTGCTCAGCGAGGCAATACGAGCATGGAATGAGCAGGCCGAAAGCGACGGCAGCGGCAGCGTGACGCTGGAGCAGCTCTTGGCGCAGGCCGAGCAGTTGGAGGTCCCCGCAACGCTCATCGACCCGCAGGCCGATAGCTTCCTTGCCCCGGGGGCAATGCCCGAAAGGATCAGCCACGCGGTCATCGAGGCCGGAGGCGAGAGGCCGGAATCGCGGGCAGAGCTCATTCGAATCGTGGTGGAGTCCCTCGCCGAGAGCTTCGCGAGCCAGTCGTTCAAGGCCGCCGAGCTTGGCGGGTTTGTGCCTGACGCAATTCATCTTGTCGGCGGTGGTTCGCAGGGAAGTTTGCTCTGCCAGCGCACCGCCGATCGCGCGGGAGTTCCGGTCATCGCCGGACCGGTGGAATGCACGGCTCTGGGCAATGTGCTGGTGCAATTGCGTGCCTTGGAATCCCGGCCTTGGCCTCCGGGGGAGATTCGTGAGCTGGTACGAAAATCTGTTGATTGGGTGAGCTACCAGCCGAGGCTGGCAAAAAACTTGGTGTGAGATCCGTGTGGGCATCCCACACCAGCGCTGTTCATAGCCAATGAAAAGCGCCAAGACCTAGTGAACGAAGATCTTCTTCATTCGCTAGGTCTTGCTATTTAATGCTCTGCGAGCCGAAATTGGCGCAGACGAAGGCAGCTACGAATTCGGCGGCTGCCAATGGCGAGTGTCTTGACCGTGTCTAGTGGCCGCGCTGCACGAATACGACGGTATCTTCCAAGGTGGCCGGATTGCCGTCGGGGTCGGTGACCTCGCGTTCGACAATTTCGGCTCGCAGGATTGTCCACGCGCCCGAATCCAGGCTCAGCGATTCCAGCTCAGAATCCGGGGTGGGGAATTTATGCTGAGCCATTTGTTCGTTGGAGGCCCAGGAGGGTGCCGCGGCGTGCGAAACCGCCAGCAAATGCCCGCCCGGGGCTACGAGCGAAGCGGCCTTCTGCATGATTTCCGCCCGCGGAATTTCGAAGGGGGCTTGGAAAAAGCTCAGTGTCACCAGGTCAAAACGGTCTTCGCTGTCCCAGGTGGTGAGATCCTCCGCGATGAAGCTGGCGTCTTTCTCGCTGAGCCCCTGCTCCTTCGCCGCGGAGCGTGCGCGTTCCACCGCGGTCGCAGAAATATCGACACCGGTGGCTTGCCATCCCTTGTTCGCCAGCCAAATGGCGTCGGCGCCCTCGCCGCAACCGAAGTCCAGAGACCTGCCCGCGGGAAGATCTGCCGCGATCTCGGCAAGCATTTTGTTGACGTTCCCGGACCAGATCCGTTCGGACTGTCCGTAGTGGCTCTCCCAAAAGGCCACCGCGTCCGGTGCTGTGGTGTGGTGGTGTTCGTGCATTGAGTCCCCGCTTAGCGATCATTGAAAGTAATGCCTTCAGCCTAAGGTGATTCCGCGGTGCTGGCATCTAGATTTGCCTCACGCGCAAATTTTGGGATTGCGATCGATGAAATTCACCCGCGGTGAGCCAAAGATCGAGATAATTGGCACCCCGGGGGGACACGGGACGAATGAGTGCGCGCCGGGCTCAACCCGTAGGCTTTAACAAAACGAATCCGCACAAGAACCAAGGACATTTCATGGCCAGCAAAAAGAAGCAGGGCAAGAAGAACTCGGGCGCAGGAAACCCCGCAAAAGCAGCACAGCGCGGCCGCAGCGTCTTCAAAGTTCAGGCAGAAATTTCGGTAGATGCAATGCGCGAGGACTACGCCGCGTGGATCACCGAAACCGTGCCGGCCTTCGGCACCGCGGAAGCCGCGCAGATCGCAGAGATCCAGCTGGGCGTGGTGCGCTCGGTCGGCGCCCAATATGCCGAACTGGCCCGCAGCTCGAACCTGCGCGATATCGATCCGGAGCTCTTCGGACAGGTATTCGCCGAATTCCTGGTGAACCTGCCGGAGGGCCTCGAAGCCGAGCCGATATTCACCGCCTGGCTGGACTACTTCTCCTTCCTCACTAGCCGTGGGACATGGGAAGGCGGGGAAGAAAACCTCACCGAACTGCGTGAACTGCTCGACGACGCGCTGAAGGGTTTCGCCGAGGAAGACGCGGAACTGTGCGCACTGCTGCGCGGCACCGAACTGTACGCCAAGGTCAAGGCCTTCTCCGAAGCTCTGGGAGACGGCGTGGACATCAGCGCATTCAGCGAAGCCGGCAATGAGGCGCGGGTGCGCGTGATGAACTCGGTCGGTGTGGACGCGGCGACGGTGAAGGTCGACGAGCCAGCCCCGGATGTGTTCGCCCACGTCTGGAACGCCGCCATCCTCTCAGTCGTTGATCCTTCCGGCGGCAAGATCGTCCGCGACGAAGAAGCCTTCGCGCACTTTGTCGAAGGCGAAGAATCCGAGAGCGCGCAGCTGCTCTTCGAAATGGGCGTCGGCTGCGTGCAGAGCCACCTGATCCCCAACGATGCCTTCACCGAACGCGACGAAGCATTCTTCCTGGTGCTGCGGAATCTGCTGGTCACCGCCGTCACCGGCCGCGAGGCGGACTTCGAAGGGCTACGCCGCAATTGCGGACCGAAGGACTTCGACGCGGTCCTTCCCGAAGCTCGGGAGGCATTGGCTTCGCTAGCTGCTTTCGGGCTGCTTCAGGTCAAGGGCGAAGAGTACGGCGTTGACGAGCGACTGCTTCCGGTCATTTCTGCCGGGCTGAGCGAAGCGGAAAGCCTGATCGAAGAATCGGAATAGGCTTGCCGGCTAGTCCGGGGGGAACCCTCCGCTCTGGCGAAAGCAATCTTGATGAGCTGACGCAGGATCTCCAAGTCGATATCCTCCAGCTTTTTCACGTAAACACAGCCTGCTCCCTCGGTGTATTTTCCTAGCCGGGGGAGCAGCTGGCCGTCTTCGCGGTGCTCACGTGGTCGCCGGTTCGGGCGCTTGGAATATGGAAGAGATCTTGCGGTATTGCTTGCTGCCCATGGCCAGCAAGGCCGCAACCACCATGATTAGCCCCGCGCCGAGGAAGATGAGCGCGATACCTCGTGCATCACCCTGGCCTACAAGCCAGCCGAGGCTCGCATCGCCCTCTTCGGTTTTCATGAATGGAATGATCAGGTACTGGGCCACCGGGGCAATCATGAATGCGGTGATGGGTGCTGCCGCGGCCTCCATCATCTGCGCAAACCCGAAGACCCGCCCCTGGCGCCGGAAGGGTACGACTTTCTGGATCACGGTCTGCTCGGAGGCTTCAACCGCCGGGATCAGGATCATGTACAGCCAGATTCCCAGAATATAGAGCCAGGTCCATTCTCGAATGGTGAAGAGCGCACCGAGCATGCCCATCACCACCACGGCCAGCAAAAGGGTTCGAATCGGGTTCTTGCCCAGACCGAACTTGGCGATGAGCAGACCGCCAATGATGAACCCCGTCGAAGCTAGGCCAAAGACGATGCCCCAGGCTTCTACGCTCATGATCGTCAGCCCGTAGGGATCCATCAGCGCCATGTAGACCCCGCCGATGAAGTTGTTGAACATGGAGAATATGATCAGGGCGAACAGGCCAGGGATGGCCAGAACGGTGGTGAATCCGAGTTTGAGGTCGGTCCGCTTGGTATGCCCCGGTTCCACCTCGGGTGCTTCTTCGGGCAGCGAAACCGTCAGCAAATGTATGAGCGTCACCACGACCAGGACCAACGCCAGGGTGAGCGTCCACCCCATGCCCAGCAGGCCAATGGACAACCCGCTGAACACGCTGGTGACGATGAAAGCGATGCCCTGAACCGTACCGACCAGCCCATTGGCGTTGGCGTGGCGTTCCACGGGAATCAGCAGGGTTACGGTGGTCGACAAGGCGATGCCACGCATCTGCTCCACCACGGCGCCGATGAGAATGACTCCGCAGAACAACCAGAATTGCCAGCCGCCGATATTCAGAATGGATTCGGTGGGCAGCCACAGGTAGATCAACGCTGCCAAAGTGAACATGAGCGCGGTGAACACTGCAGAGAATACGAACACCGACTTCTTCTTGTGGTTGTCCACGATGGTTCCGAACACCATGGAGAACAGCGCAATCAGCAGCATAAAGGTACCGCCGATGATTCCGGTGGCCATCACGTTTTCGGTTTCGAGGTAGACCCAGAACGTCAGCGCAAACCACAAGTAGCTCGTGGTGAGGTTTGCTACCGCCGTGTTGACGAGGATATGCATGAAGGATCGTTGCCCGTCGCGTGGAACCCCTGGGTTCGGTGCGATCGAGTCTAGTTCACGATCCGGAGGTACATCGGTCATCGGAAGGGTCCCATGTTCATATGGTGCGCCAGTGTGTAGTAGTGAAAAGAATACTGACAACTACCGACAATGTCAGCGGGCCCGATAGGTAGCAACAGAACTTGTTGGCTCACTTGTCTTCGCGCAGATTATTATTCGGCAGGTCACATCCGGGAAATCAGGCTGTCATCGGATGTTGCAAGGCTATGAATATGGAAATCATCTTCAGGCACGTTAGCGCCTCCGATCCGGCCGTGGAATTATCGATCTCTGAGCATTTGCGTGAGATGAGCCCGACCGCGCCGCCGGAAAGCCGCCACGCGCTGAACAGCACACAGCTCGGGGAAAACCACATGACGATATTTGCCGGCTATCTCGGAGGCCAGATCGCAGCCTTGGGGGCGTTGCGGAACCTGGACAAGTCGAGAGCCGAGTTGAAAAGCATGCGCACCGCAGCGGCGCACCGCGGCAGGGGTTTAGGCCGAGCGATGCTGGAACGTTTGATCGGGCACGCCCGTGCGACCGGCATCAGCGATCTCTATTTGGAGACGGGAACACACGATCATTTCATTCCGGCACGCCAACTATATGCCTCGGCCGGGTTCACCGTTTGCGAACCGTTCGGTTCCTATGCCGAGGACCCGCACAGCGTCTTCATGCATCGTCGGCTCGACTGAATCGGGCGCTGCGCGCCTTAGGCGCCGAGTTTCCCGCCCAAGCGTTCGCGCATTCTCAGGCTTGCCTCGTTGAGGCCCAGTACCTGAACCTGCTTACCGTACTTCTCGTATTTATCCGTCACCGAATCCAGCGCTGCGATCGTGGAGGCGTCCCACAGATGGGAGGCGGACATGTCGATGATGATTCGTTGCGGATCACCGGCGTAGTCGAACTGGGTGTATAGGTCGTTGGAGGAAGCGAAGAACAATTCGCCGTCGACGGTGTAGATGGCCGCTTGGCCGTCTTCCACCCCGGTGACGCTGCGTTTGACCGTCACGAAATGCGCCACCCGGTTGGCGAAGAGCACCACCGCGGTGAGAACGCCCAGGCCCACACCGATGGCCAGGTTGTTGGTGGCCACGGTGAAAACCACGGTGACAACCATGACCGCGGTTTCGCTCTTGGGCATCATCTTCAGTGTGCTCGGGCGGATGCTGTGCCAATTGA
The DNA here is from genome assembly GCF_002332285.1 of Glutamicibacter sp. BW77. NCBI lineage: Bacteria > Bacillati > Actinomycetota > Actinomycetes > Micrococcales > Micrococcaceae > Glutamicibacter > Glutamicibacter sp. BW77. The sequence goes on from NZ_NRGT01000082.1 coordinate 22,081, forward strand.
ATGTCGTGAACGACACGAAAATCATGATCGCGACGAGCGCCGCCATCGGTATCTGCGCCACGATGTCGCCGAAGAGCACTGCAAGCAAGAGCATGAATACGCCGGCGAACATGGTGGAGATGCGGGTACGCCCGCCGGAGGCCTTCACCCCGATCATGGTTTGGCCGATCATGGCGCAGCCGCAGATTCCGCCAAAGAATCCGGTCACGATATTGGCGGTCCCCTGGCCCCACGATTCTCGGGTCTTGCTTGACGGGGTGTCGGTGATGTCATCTACGAGTTTGGCCGTCAGCAGCGATTCCAGCAGGCCAACGAATGCGACTGCCAACGCATAGGGCGCGATTACCTTCAAGGTCTCCATGGTGTAGGGAACCTGCGGGATGATGAAGAAAGGCAGCGAATCGGGCAGCTCTCCCTTGTCTCCCACCGTAGGCACGGTGACCTTGGCGAACACGGTGATCAGGGTCAGCACCACGATCGCGACCAGCGGGGCGGGAACCGCCTTGGTGATCTTAGGGAAGAAATAGACTATGCCGAGACCGAGCAGCACCAGCGGGCAGACGACCCACGGCACTGCCGTCAGCTCGGGCATCTGTGAGAGAAAAATCAGAATGGCCAAGGCGTTGACGAAGCCGAGCATCACCTGTCTGGGGATGAAGCGCATCAGCTTCGCCACACCTAGCAGGGCGAGGACGACCTGAAAGATTCCGGCCAGAATGACCGCGGCAAACAGATGGTCCACCCCATGGCTTCGCACCAGGGGAGCAACCACGAGGGCCACCGCGCCGGCGGCCGCGGAAATCATTGCAGGACGGCCACCGGTAAAAGCGATCACGATCGACATCGTGAACGAGGCGAAAATACCGATTCGGGGGTCCACACCGGCAATGATCGAGAAGGCGATTACCTCCGGGATCAAAGCTAGGGAGACCACAAGCCCGGCGAGCAGCTCGGTCTTCAGAAGCCTCGGAGACTTCAGCGTGCGCCATACGGATTGGCGCTCTAGCGGGGTCAGGTCGGTGGCCACGGTCGCCATAGGGGCTCCATTCAGTTAGACATCCCCGAATCGAAAATGCGGAGGGGATCTGACAAAATTATCTCATTTGCCGAAGCCTCAGCCAGCGCCGCGTGCATGATGCGTACTACATGTCCGAGGCGAGCAGCACCAAACACAATCTTCGCTTAGGGTCTCGGTGAATACCCCCGAACTACGCTGCCTCTGTGGACAACGTTTTATTTCTGTTGGCGATCGGTGTGGGATTTTCAACCCGGGAAGCTCGTGTGCACCGTGGTGTGGGCGTGAGGGACATGGTCGGAGCCCAATTGCCACCACCGTTTTCTTACGAAATGCCTCGCCGCTCGAGGGCGCCCGGCTTAACCAAGAATTCCCGCCGGCTAAGCCGGCGGGAATTCTAACGATCATCACTCGCACCTTCAATGAGGTAACTCCAGACTAAGAGTCGACTCTGTGCTTGAGCTGAGTAATTCCGCGAGATAACCCGACAATCAACTATCGGCCCGCTGACGAGGATTATCTTGCCGATTAACAAGAGCATCCCGCCGGTTGCCCGGCGGGATGCTCCCGATCATCACTCGCACCTTCAATGAGGTAATTCCACTCTAAGATACGACTCTATGCTGGAGCTTTGGTTTGGCTCGGTATTCAAGCAACGGGTAGCTTGCAGTCGAACTACCTGGCGCCGGGACCTAGGATCCATCTGGAGGCGAAAGAAAAAGAACTACCGAGTAAATGATCTGGGTGTTGGCTATTGGAGCTTCTCGGGCAAGCGCGGAATTTTGAGTCTAAGGTCTTGTCGGCCCGCTCGGCAATCGACACCGGAGCGACCGGAAAAGTTTGCCGATCATTTCGTCGACAGAGTCCTGGCCTTGGGTGGGAACCGCCGGGCTCGTGCCGCACAGTGGGTTGAACGGCCAAAATTGAAAAGCTCCCGTTGGATACAATCCAACGGGAGCCTTACGATCATCACTCGCACCTTCAATGAGGTACTTGTAACTCTAAGCGCGCTTTCTGTGCAGGCACTTTGGCTGCGCTTCGGGTTTCCCGGTTCTAGAGCGTGCCGGGTCCAACAGGTATCTCTTCCCCGACATATACCTTGCCACCGCTTTCAAGGAACTGCCGGCTTTTCTCAGCCATCCCGGCCAATGCAGCCTGTGCCTCGGCGGATCCATATTCATCCCGAATGTCTTGGGAGATCCGCATGGAGCAGAATTTCGGGCCACACATTGAGCAGAAGTGCGCGGTCTTCGCTGGTTCCGCCGGCAACGTCTCGTCGTGGAACTCCTGCGCCGTAACGGGGTCCAGTGAAAGGGAGAACTGGTCATTCCAGCGGAATTCGAAGCGCGCCTTGCTCAGCGCATCATCCCGCGCCGTGGCGCCCGGGTGGCCCTTGGCGAGATCCGCCGCGTGCGCCGCAATCTTATAGGTGATCACCCCGGTCTTCACATCATCCCGGTTGGGCAGGCCCAGGTGCTCTTTGGGCGTGACGTAGCAGAGCATCGCGGTGCCATAGCGGGCGATTTCGGTCGCGCCGATTGCGCTGGTGATGTGGTCATATCCCGGAGCGATATCGGTGACCAGCGGGCCGAGCGTGTAAAACGGCGCCCCGTCGCAAAGCTCCTGCTGGCGTTCCACATTCTCGCGCACCAGATGGAAAGGGATATGCCCGGGGCCTTCGACCATCACCTGAACATCATATTTCCAGGCACGCTTGGTCAACTCCGCCAAGGTATCCAGCTCGGCGAACTGGGCCGCATCATTCGCGTCCGCAATGGAGCCTGGACGCAGCCCGTCGCCCAGGGAGAATGCGACATCGTAACGAGAGAAAATCTCGCAGAGTTCGTCAAAGTGGGTGTAAAGGAAATTCTCCTGATGATGCGCAAGGCACCAACCGGCCATAATCGACCCGCCGCGGGAGACCATTCCGGTGACCCGGTTGGCGGTCAGCGGGATGTAGCGCAGCAGCACACCTGCATGAATGGTCATGTAGTCCACGCCCTGCTCGCACTGTTCGATGACCGTGTCGCGGAAGATCTCCCAGGTCAGTTCGTTCGCTTCGCCGTTGACCTTTTCTAGTGCTTGGTAGATCGGGACGGTGCCGATGGGAACCGGCGAGTTGCGGATGATCCATTCACGGGTGGTGTGGATATCGTCGCCGGTGGAAAGGTCCATCACCGTGTCGGCACCCCATTTGGTAGCCCACTGGAGTTTGGAGACTTCCTCGGCGATCGAGCTGGTCACCGCCGAGTTGCCGATGTTCGCGTTGATTTTTACCAAGAAGGCCTTGCCGATGATCATCGGTTCGGATTCCGGATGGTTGATGTTCACCGGAAGGATTGCCCGGCCGGCCGCTAGCTCGCTGCGCACCAGCTCGACATCGCATTCTTCGCGCAGGGCCACATAGCGCATTTCCGGGGTGATGACCCCTTGCCGTGCGTAGTGCATCTGGGTGACCCGAGTCCCGGGTGCCGAACGCAACGGTGGTGCCGAGCGCCCGGCCCATTCGGCGCTCGCCGTGCCGCGGCGGACCGCGGATCTGCCATCATCGTGCAAGTTGCGCTCACGCCCGGCATAGGTCTCGACATCTCCACGCTCACGAATCCACGACTCTCGAAATGGTTTCAGCCCCGTGGTCGGGTCGCTCCCCGGGCCGCTGGTGCGGTACACCTGCAGCGGTTCGTTCGGCTCGCCGTTGGGGGCATCTGCCAGCTGGATCTGCGTGACAGGAACCGAAATTCCCACAGACTCACGGTAGGCAAGGGTGTGGGCAGAGTGCTGTTCAAATTGTTCCACTGTGGGAAACTCACTTCCTTCGCCGGCATTACCCGGACAGGTTCAACGGTCGCGGACGGCGTTAGCCCGATCTCAGCCCCTGCGAGGGCACCCGTGTGGTCTCAAACAAGGTATCACGACTGGCAACGTGGACTTGCAAGGAAGACGAGAAACTTTAAAGTGAAAGGCTCCCGTTGGGCAATATCCAACGGGAGCCTTACGATCATCACTCGCACCTTCAAGGAGGTGTCTACGACATTACCCGGGGTTTCTATGTCAAAGCTGAGCATAAACTCGGCAATTCCGAAGAGCCGGGGTGACTACTTGTTCAGGCTGAGTTCCTGCGACGCGTCGACTTCGATCGCCCTCTTCTTCGCGGCGCTGGGAATGCAGGCCGCCAAGATGGCCGCGACCACGGAAATGCCAGCTCCAAGTATCAGCGCCGCGCGGAATCCGGATTCTGACGGTAGTGAAGCTCCGCCGAAATCGGTGGTCATCTGGGCCAGCACCAGGCCGATGACCGCGGCGCCGGTGGTCGTGCCCAGCGAACGCATCAGCGTGTTAAAGCCATTGGCCGCAGCCGTTTCGCTGCGGGGGACTGCGCCCATGATGATCGCCGGCATGGCGCCGTAGGCCAGAGCCACACCACCGTTGATGACGAGGCTGGTGAGCATCAGGCTCCACGCGCTACCCATGCCGAGCAGGGTCAGGCAGTAGCCGACGGCGATGACCGAAACGCCAAGTACCAGCGTGAACTTCGGGCCTCGTGCGTCGGAAAGCCGCCCGCCGACAGGGGAGAGCACCAGCATCATCAGGCCGCCTGGAGCCATCCAGAGGCCGGCTGCGAGAATCGACTGGCCCAAGCCATAGCCGGTCTGCGACGGCAGCTGCAGGATCTGTGGCATGACCAGCATGCTGGCGTACATTCCGAAGCCGACGAAAATCGAGGCGATATTTGTCAGCAGCACGCGCGGAATAACAGCGGTGCGCAGGTCAACCAGCGGATCCTTGGTCCGTGTTTCCCAAATGCCCCAGAGCAACAGCGTGAGGGCGGCCATTCCGAACAGGCCCAGCGTCAGCGGTGCCGCCCAGCCCCAAGAGGAGCCCTTGGAGACGGCAAGCATGAGCGAGATCAGGCCAATGCCCAGCCCAATGGCGCCCAGCCAGTCGAAGCGCTGTCCGGCGGCGCCGGCCGGCAGGGCAGGAATGAGTTTCCAGATGGCGACAACTACCAGCAGCGTGACTACCGCGCTGCCGTAGAACAGGGCGCGCCAGTTGGCGAAATCAATGACGGCGGCGGAAATCGGCATGCCGATGGCGCCACCGACGCCCAGCGTGGCGCTGGCCGTGGCAATGGCCGAAGACAGGCGTTCCTTCGGGACAAGGTCACGCAGCATGGCGATGCCCAGTGGCACAATGCCCGAGCCTAGGCCTTGCAGTGCGCGGCCGACGATCATGACCTCCACCGTGGGGGCCATGGCGCACACGATGGAACCGAGGATCAGTGGCAGCGCCAGGATGAGCAGCATGCGCCGTTTGCCAAAGAGGTCGCCCAAGCGCCCGGAAATTGGTACTGCCACCGCGGCTGCAAGTAGCGTGGCGGTGATGATCCACGCGGTGTTTGAGGCTGAGGTATCAAAAATGCCGGGCAGCTGTGGGATCAGCGGCGTGACCATGGTCTGGGTGATCGACGAAGCGATGCCCGCGGAGGCGAGAACGGCGACGGCTAGACCTGAGCCGGGAATCCCGGCAGAGGTGGGTTTGGACACGAGAGCCTCTCAGAATGAATGTGTAAGATACATAAAATGTTCATAATACATGTTCGGGTATGATCGAATGAGTAGAAGTGGAGAATTAGGTACATGAAACGCCGCACAGCAGATATCGAGTATGAGCAAACGCTGCTCAGCCGCTACACCATCGCGCAGCGCCGAAGCGGTGATGGCTTGGATCGCAGCGTCTATCTGCTGATGAGCCGCATCGAAGTCCAGGGGCCGATGTCGATCGGTGAAATGAGCACGGTTTTTCTCCTCGACGCCTCGACCCTGCAACGTCAAACCACCACCGCTGTGCGGGACGGCTATCTCGAACGAATCCTCGATCCGGCGGGCAGTGTTGCGCGAAAGTTTGCCTTGACCGAACTGGGGCAGCAGCGGCTCACGGAGGTTCGCGAGCATTCGGTCAGCGCAATCGACCGCATTACCTCGGATTGGCCGGCCGAAGAAGTCAACAAATTCGCAGAACTTCTGCATAAGTTCAACGCGTCAATCGAGGACTACCGCGAACAGCAGGGCGGTAAGTAGTCGGCTACGCGTCAAGGGTGCGTAATGCATATAAATCAGCTCGCTGGTGCTCAAAAGTATGTATGCCTGCCTATATTCCCGGGATTCAAGAGCACCTAATGTTGAGTCCATGACACAGCGCACGCCAGCCGCGGCCCAACCACTAAATGTGGCAATCGTTCCGGACTCCTTCAAAGGCAGCGCCCGGGCCAGCGAAGTCGCGGACGCGATCGCCGCAGGGGTGAATGCGGCTGCTACCTCTGTGGCCCGTACGGTATCGATCACCGCCGTTCCCTTTGCCGATGGCGGCGAGGGAACCCTCGATGCGTTGATCGACGCTTGGGGAACCGAAGCGAAGGTCGTTGAAACAACCGATGCGCTGGGCAGGACCGTCAACTCGCGTTTCGGGTTGTCTGCAGATGGAACGACCGCCGTGATCGAGGCGGCGGAAGCCGCGGGATTGCCCCAGGTCAGTGACGTACCGCGGCAACCACTTCAAGCCACCACTTTTGGGCTGGGCCCACTTGTCATTCAAGCCTTGGAGCTTGGAGTGCAGCGAATCATTCTTTGTCTTGGTGGCTCGGCCACCACCGATGGCGGAGCTGGATTGCTCGCAGCTCTGGGTGCGAAGTTCCTCGATGCTCAGGGCAAAGAATTGGCTGCGGGCGGTGGTGCGCTGAACGACCTGGCGAGCATCGATATCTCCGGTCTGGATTCGCGAGCTTCTCGAGTCAAATGGCAGATCGCCTGCGATGTCACCAATCCGTTGCTGGGAGAAAACGGGGCCGCCGCGGTTTTCGGACCGCAAAAGGGCGCCTCGCCCCAGGAAGTGGAAGCACTGAATGCGGGACTGGCTCGGCTCGCTGACACCTTGGAAACCGCGTCCGGTCGAAAGCTGCGCGAGCAGCCCGGCATGGGAGCCGCCGGCGGCTTGGCGCTCTGCCTTGGATCTTACTGCGAGGTTGAGCTCGTGCCCGGGTGGGAACTGGTAGCGCAGGCTTTGAACGCGCACCAGATTCTTGCCGACGCGCAGCTGGTCTTTACCGGTGAGGGGCGCCTGGATTCGCAATCCCTGCAGGGCAAGGTGGTCAGCGGGGTGCTGCAAGCTGCGCGCAGAGATGCAGACATTATCGTGATCGCCGGATCGGTAGACCTTGCCGAGGAGCTGCTCGCCGAGTCGGGAATTCTCGCAGCCTATTCGATAGCACAGGGCCCGGCCGATCTCGGTGAGCTTTCATCGCAGGCTTTGGAGCTCATCCGGCGCACCGCATATCAGGTGGCGCGCACTTACCTGCATTAAAGTAGGCGCCTATTCGGGCGCTTGCCGGATCGGCGCTGAGCAATCCGGCATTCATGATCACGCGCACCGGCTCCTCGTAATATTTGCCACTGTCCGCATGGCTCCCCGCGTAGTTCGGCAGAAGACCCGAATGATTACACACCTGAGTTGAATCCTTCACACCAAGATTTTCACACCAAATTGGGCGAGTGGCCGTGGTGTGCCGCTGCAGACGGACCCGACACAAACGCCTCGGTCCGGATCCAGCCCTATGGGCGTTGCGCAGGACCAGACGCCCGTGACGTGAAACGCGATGTTGAACAGGAGCATGCAGAGATTCTTGCTTCGGCCCTGGATCGCGATGCGCGATGGGCTGGTGAACTGTTGTGTAACGGCGCGGCGAGGCTCCCCTGTTCTCCGCACGAACCGTCCGCTTCCTGAACGCGTAGTTCAGGACGTAGCTGGTTGCGTAGGAGGGGAAGTCTAGGGCGAACAATCTGGGTCGGCCCGGAAATCGTGGTGTGTATGGAGCCAGGAACCGTGAAATTCAGCTGTTTTTGAGGCCAATCTTTCGAGTCTGAGATGCCGAGTTGGGGGAGTGGCGTAGCTTCAGAAGCGAGTCGCTCAGGGTGGGCGCGCGCGGATGAATAATCTTTTGAATTGCTCCGAGCAGGCGACCGGGCGGACAGCCGGGAATATCTAGCCTGCATCGTAGCTTGGCACCAGTATGGCAATCAATGACAAATCGGTACAGAGTGAACAACGCACAGCGCTCGTGGTTGGAGCGACGGGCATCGCAGGATCTGCACTTGTGGAGACCCTCGCCACCGCAGGATGGTCAGTTATTGCCTTGTCCCGCAGGCCGGGGGCTGATCGCGACGGAGTGCGCTGGCTTTCCGCGGACCTGACTTCGGCTGAATCAGTGGCGGCCGTTCTCGCTCCTGAACATCCGACGCACGTCTTCTTCACCGCTTGGTCGCGGCAGGACTCTGAGGAAGAGAACATCACTGTCAACGCAGGCATGTTGCGAGTTCTCTTGGCCGCGCTGCGGGACAAGCCGGTTGCCCATGTGGCTCTGATGACGGGGCTAAAGCACTACCTTGGCCCTTTCGAAGCCTACGCCGCCGGCGAGATGCCGGATACTCCGTTCCATGAAGAAGAACCGCGGCTGCCCGTTCGGAACTTCTACTACGCGCAAGAAGACGAGTTGTTCGCCGCGGCCGCCGAGCAGGGGTTCACCTGGTCCGTGCACCGCGCGCACACCGTCATTGGGCATGCTGTGGGAAACGCAATGAATATGGGGCTCACGCTCGCCACGCAAGCAACGCTGTGCAAGGAAACGGGAGAACCGTTCGTCTTCCCGGGCTCAGAAATGCAATGGAACGGGCTGACTGACATGACAGACGCCGGTCTGCTTGCAGAGCATATGCTCTGGGCTTCGACGACCCCTGCTGCTGCCAATGAGGCCTTTAATATCGTCAATGGCGATGTCTTTCGGTGGCGCTGGATGTGGCCGAAGCTCGCCGCGCACTTTGGAGTTGAATGGGAAGGCTACCTACAGGCGCCTCGGCCTCTCGAGCAGGCCATGAGCGGCCGGGAAAGGCAGTGGAGCGAGTTGGCGCTGAAGCACGGGTTGGCGGAACAAAAGCTGGGTCGCATGGCTTCGTGGTGGCACACCGACGGTGACCTAGGGCGAAACATAGAAGTGGTGGCCGACATGGGGAAGAGCAGGGTGGCTGGCTTTACCGGGTATCGTCGAACATTTGATGCTTTCGTGGCGCTGTTCGACCGCTATCGCGTGGATCAACTCATCCCCTAAGTGGTGCCTATCTCTGGGCCAGAGAGACGAGCGTCGCCGCAACGGCTTAGCCGTCCACGTCGAGAATAAACAGGCGCAGCAGCTGGGAATGCGCTGTTATCGAAGCATTTAACCGGCCTGGGCGGGGGATCAAAGGCTGGTGAAAGCGGAATCTCCGTAGGTGGGAATTTTCGCGGGATTGCGGGCCGGCGTCGGGGCGTAGTTCTCCAGCGGAGAAATATGGCGGTTGAGCTGAGGGCGGAGTCATTCCCAGTTTTGTGCACAGAACTGGGAATGATGTACTTAAAACTCGGCACGATGCGCTCTTGACGTACGAAGAGGTTCTCGTAGCGATGGTCAATGACGAGCGAGATGCACAGCATCAGAACGAGTTTATGGAGTCGAGCGATGATCATTTCACCGAAGGCCACCCGTTCATGACGAAACTGTAGCCGGAGCAGGTTTGGGTACTTAACTTCACTGGAATTCCAGGTTCCATCGGCTGAGCAAGAACATGAAAGTTATTGTTAACCCAATGGATCAACTGGCTTAACTAGAACGTTCGCAAGAGTCACTTCCATGAATCGGTTAGGGAGAAGCTGAGTCTTTTGGGCTCCTACTTAAGTATTATTGACACGGTGAAATTTATTTGATTTATGATGTTTACCTGAGGTTAGTTAGATATTCAAAGAATAAAACTCGTAATAATTGAGAATATTCACCGCAGGAAACTCGTCCACTGTTAGTTTTATTTACATCAACACCCGTTGATAACGTGGACTTTTATTCACATCGCACTTTCTGGAGGAATCATGGATCTGGTCGATACTCTTTTGGAGATCATTCTCGGCCTTCTCGGTGGGCTCGGCGGCTAAAGCCCCGCAATGTAGTACTTTTTGATTTTGTCCCGCCGAAGGCAAAGCCTTCGGCGGGACATTATTTTTTATTTATGCATTGAAGAGACGGGTTAGTGGCTCGGGCTGAGGAGTCTTGGCCTCGACTCGACGCAATTCTTTATGCGGCGCCATCGGCACAATAGCGCGTTCCTGACGGGAATGTTCGGGCCAGATTCCTAGCTTGCCCGAGGGAGAATGGCTGTAGGATCCAGGGCATCCTTGATCTTTGGCCGTAGTCGGTGCGCAGTGTTGCGTTGAAAACAAATCCACCGAAACTGCGATCCACGTGCCTGCAGCATCCAGCAGCTCTGCATGCAGGGGATGGGTGTGGCGCACGCCGCCGATCGTCAATGCGCTGGGAACTCAGGATGCGGCTCTACTTGCGGGGGCCGTGCAGTGAGCGAACCGACGACTACTCGGTTCCTCGGCCTGGGGCAGGCCTCCATGGTCCTCCGCTACTGGGGGCGTGGTTCGGTCCGAGGCTTATCCACCGCCGAGTCCAGAGATCTCATGCCAGGGGTGGACTTGGAGTACGCACAGTTACACCCGTCCGCTGAGGACGTGGCGCCACAGGCTTTCATAGGCTTGTGTTGTGATGAAGAAAAACCTTGTTCCCTTGATAGCACTAGCCATTCCGACCACTTTGCTGCTGACCGGATGTGACGTCAGTCAGCTAACCGAAGACAAATATGAGCAGTCGGCCTCCAAAACCGCAAAGACTTCCGCAGAAGGCGTAGCTTCCGGGTTGCTTCCCAGCTGGGCTCCCAATGGTGGAACCGACGTCCGCCTGGAGCAACGCAGCACCGGGCACGAGCGAATTTTCACCATGGACTACTCAGGTGAACTTCCAAGCGGCAAATGCGAGCCGCTGGCTAACACCGGCGTTCCCAGCGCCAAGGAACTGGAAAAAGGCTACGCCGCCGATTCGCGGACCAAGGACATGGCACCAGAGGATTTCGTGACCTACCGAACCCTCGAAGCCGACTGGTGGCCGGCAGGCGCTGAATTGCAGAGCACCGCGCTCTGTGGACGTTGGTGGGTGCACCAAGATGCAGGCAAGCTGTACGCTTTCGCGCCAGATGTTGCCAGCGTGGCCGAGGCAATCGTCAAGGAGCGCGCCGAGGCCGAGTAAGCCCGGCCTAGGAGGAGGGCGGCAGGGTCAATACTTGAGGCGCCCCCTCGGTGATCAGTACCGTGTGTTCGGTATGCGCGGTACGGCAACCCGTTGCGCTTCGCAAGGTCCAGCCATCGGGATCGGTGATGAGCTTCGCGGTGTTTGTCATAACCCATGGTTCCAGCGCGAGCATTAATCCGGGAACCAGCTTATAGCCTCGGTTGGGCCGTCCGTTGTTCGAAATGTGAGGTTCCTGATGCATTGTCGAGCCGATCCCGTGGCCGCCGTATTCGGTATTGATCGAGTACCCGGCCTCGCGCAAGACTGTGCCGATGGCATAGGAAATATCGCCAATTTTGGCCCCTGGCCGGGCCGCATCAATTCCGGCAGCTAACGCGTGTTCCGTGGCTTGGATCAGCTGGGTGCTTGCGGTGTCCTGGGTCGGCCCCACGATAAAGCTGATGGCAGCATCAGCGGCGATGCCTTCCTTGGAAATCGCAAGATCCAGGGTCAGTAAATCACCGTCGGCCAGTGCGTAGTCGTGGGGTAATCCGTGCAGCACCGCATCGTTGACCGCGGTGCAGATGTAATGGCCGAATGGTCCGCGTCCAAAAGCTGGTGCGTAATCGACATAGCAGGATTCTGCGCCTGCTCCGAGGATCATCTCGCGGGCCCAAGCGTTGATGTCCAAAAGGTTGGTGCCCACCACGCTGCGGTCCCGCAGGGTTTGCAGGATCTGCCCCACGAGAGCTCCGGTGACCTTAGCCCGGGCAGCTTCGTGGGAATTCAGGATCTCGATCATGCGAAGCCTTTCATAAAACCAATAACAATACCGTCCATACTATACCGGTACTATGATTGGTTTTATGGTTAGATTGCCCCTCACTTTTGAAGAACTCGAACGCGGCGAGCGCCTCGGCGCCCTCTTGCGCCGGGCAAGAGCCGAGCGGACCATGGTTGACATTGCCTTTGACGCGGGAATTTCCCCGGAGACGCTACGCAAGATCGAGTCCGGGCGAGTGGCCACCCCCGCATTCTCAACTATTGCCGCCATCGCGGGGGTCCTTGGACTCTCGCTGGATGAACTATGGAATTCCGTGCTTGCCCAAGAGCCGGACGCCAGCGGTGCCCGATCCAGCAGAATGGCGCGCGAGCGGCTTGCGAGCTAGTTCGCTGAAATGCTGCGCTTTCGAAGCGGATCACGCCCCTGGCGATCGCTCCGCTCTCCTGTGCCCAGTAGTCCTCATTGATCTTTTCCAGCGGAATCTCCTGCGCGGTCAAATCATCTAAGTTCAGCCGACCTTGTTGATGAAGTTCCGCTTAGTACGGAGCGCCCTGGCGGGCGTTCGAGGGGCCCTTTCAAATCCCGTGCAGGCTGCGTTGGTGCATGGGCATGCCTAGCATGGCATTGAGTCCTAGTGGCTTGCCCTGTGGCAACCCGATGAGGTGCACGTGCCCGCCGGTTCGATCTAAGCGAGGGCTTCCTTGCCCAGCGGCGGTCTTCATCGACTACCTGGATGCTGAAGCTGCCACCGGTGATAATGAGACGTGCTGAATGTATGCGTGCTCGGGTACATAGCCGCGGGCCTCGCAGAAGGTGCCGAACTGGTTACCTGCGGAGAACCGGTGAGCGCGGAGGGCTCTTCGTTCCGCCAACCGTCCTGAACAATGTGAAGCCGAAATGTCGGTGTCAAAAGAAGAGATCATTGGGCCGGAGCTCTCGGACACAAAATTCAGTGATGAAGATTCCCGCGCGGTCGTACTGCGCCAAGCCATCGGCAATGGCTACGGACTGAATTCGATCATTTTCACCCGAGACATCTCCGAGGCGTTGCTGATTGCGAAGAAAATCCAGGCTGGCAATCTCCGCGTGAATACCGGAGCCGGCATGGACGCGAACATGCCATCTGGCGGTTTCAAGCAGTCCGGCTGGGGTATGGAAAGGGTCCCAAGGCCTCGGACGGCTAGGATAAAACCATGAGCGAACAGGAGCAGCCCCGGTTAGGCAGCGCACTGGCGCAAAAGGTCGTCGACACCATCGCGCCGACGATTAACCGCCATGTCAATATCATGAATTCCCACGGGGTGATCATTGCTTCCACCGATGCGGCCCGCATCGGAACGCATCACGAGGGCAGCGCCGAGGCGATCCGCCGCAACCAGATCATCCGCGTCAGCCAGGCCGATGGCAGCGCCGGAACCCAGCCCGGGGTCAACGTTCCGCTCACATTGGATAATCAGCTGTGCGGGGTCGTCGGCGTCACCGGAGCCCCGCATGAGGTCGAGCCGCTAGCCGATCTGATTGCACTGACCGTGCAGTTGCTCTTCACCCAGGAACGCGAGCACTCGCGCAGTACCCGCCGTGAAACAGAAGCCCGGGACATTATCTCCGCGTTGCTGGCCGGATGGGCCGAGCCAGAAGCCATTGACCGGAGCCTGGCAGCGCACGGCTTGCGCGGACCAACGCAACTGGAGGCATGGATCCCGCGCAGCGCGCAGGATCCATTGCTGGATGTGCCGGCCGTTGAGGGCCGGCGCACTTCCTGGATCAACCTCTCCGGTGCGTTCTGGCGGATCCGGCTGGCGAACGAACCGGCCTTCGAGGAAGACCAAGGCGCAACGGAGCGCTATCTTGCCTCCGCCCCGGCAGAAGGCGCCGGACACCTGCTGGCCGAAGCCGAAGCCCTCCGTGCCCTCGTGGCGCTCCCGGCGCTGATACCCCAGCGACGAAACCGGGAGATCTGGAGCCCGGAAATCGCCACCGCTATCGCGCGCACACCGGCGCAGAGCCTGAGCCATATTGCCCGGCCCGCCCGGGACTTGAGCGAAGAGCAAGCGAAGACGCTGCTGGTCGTCACTGCCGCAGCATCGATGACCCAGGCCGCAACCGAACTGCACATACACCGCAATACCCTAGTGCAGCGTCTGGAGCGCGTAGCCCTGATCGCCGGGGTGGACATCCGCCACACCGGCCAGGCGGTGCGGCTGCAGCATGCCATCTACGCAGCGGTCGCCCTAGACCAGAAACACATATTCTAGGAATTTCCGGCATAAGAATATGGGCGTGCGCCCATAGGTGATTGAGTCCGCAGTCCCTAGTATTGGCAAGATGCTCGAAGTTGAGCGCCCGCTGAACCGGTCCTCCCGGCCGAAACAACCTTCGCAGGAAAAGCCTGAGCAGCTTGACCTGGCGGAATAGCGGGCGGCAGCAACGGGCCGGAACTCGCACCCAGAACGACCGCCTGCGCCATTGCAGGTTCGGGCTGGGGGCCACAGATATTGGCAAAGGAGCCAACTCGCCGTGTATGAACTCCTCGTTCTGCTGATCCCCGTGGTGGCCATTGTGCTGGTCACCGCACGCTGGAAAATCAGCCCCTTCCTCGCCCTCATCGGCGCGGCCATCCTCGCGGCCTTCGCCTACAAGATCCCCATCGCCGAGGTCGCCTCCACGGTGACCACCGCCTTTGGCAGCACCATGGGCAATATTGGCCTCGTAATCCTCTTCGGCACGATGATCGGCATCATCCTGGAGCGTTCCGGGGCCGCGATCTCCATGGCCGATGCGCTGATCAAGGTGCTGGGCACCAGATTCCCCAACCTGACGCTGTCGCTCATCGGCTACATCGTTTCCATACCGGTCTTCTGCGACTCGGGCTACGTGGTGCTCAACTCCCTGCGCAAGGCCATCACCCTGCGCACCGGTGTTTCCACGCTGGCCACCTCCATTGCCTTGATGACCGGCCTGTATGCCACCCACACCATGGTCCCGCCGACCCCAGGACCGCTGGCAGCCGCCGAGTCCATCGGCATCGCCGACAACCTCGGATTGATCATCGCCATCGGCCTGCCGGTGGCAGTGGTCTCGGCCATGGCCGGGCTGTTCTATGCCAGCCGCTTCAACAAGTCCACGTGGACTCCGCTGCCATCCGAGGATGAGAACGACATCTCCGAGCTCGATTACGAGCAGCTGCGTGCAAGCTTCGGCAAGCTGCCAAGCCCTGGCTTGGCCTTCCTGCCGATCCTCGTTCCGCTGGTCTTGATCTGCGCGGCATCGATTGCCAAGCTTCCATCGCATCCCTTCGGCGAAGGCGCCGCACTGGAAGCACTGTCCTTCATCGGCACCCCGGTGATCGCGCTGATCTTCGGTTTGCTCGCCGCGACCTTGCTGCTGAACGGCAATAAGAAGCTTGCCGACTTCAACGAGCAGATGCACGAAGCCGTGCGCACCGCGGCGCCCATCCTGCTGATTACCGGTGCCGGCGCAGCCTTTGGTGCTGTGCTGGCAGCCTCGGAGCTGACCACGATCCTCTCCGATTCGCTCAGCGGCTTGGGTCTCGGACTGGCTGTGCCATTCCTGATCGCCGCGGCATTGAAGTCGGCGCAGGGCTCATCCACCGTGTCGATGGTGACCACCTCGGCGCTGGTCGCCCCGATGCTCGGATCCCTCGGTCTGGACTCCGAACTGGGCATGGTGCTCAGTGTCCTGGCAGTTGGCGCCGGCGCGATGGTCGTCTCGCATGCCAACGATTCCTACTTCTGGGTGGTCTCCCAGCTCAGCCGCATCCCGGTGATCACGGCCTACAAGACCTTGAGCGTGGCCACCGCCATCCAGGGCACCGCCGCATTTGCTACCGTCTGGATCCTCGGGGCATTCCTGCTCTAGTAAATCCAAGAAGCCTGCATAAACCAATAACCGCGCCATCAGTGGATGGCGCGGTTATTGGTTTAACTGGCGGGATGGCCGCAATAGGCAAGGCTGCAACTTCGAGCACAGCCCAGCTTTCCCCATTGACTTGCTGGCAAGGATTACGGGCATGGGAACAATGACCGGCAATCCGGCCATCTGGGATGCCTGATCGCTGGATCCATGATCCACCCCCGCATTCGCTGACGCTTATCGCTGTCGGCTAATTGAGAAACCGAGATCCCCCTGACAGGTGCCCGGTCGATTGATGCTGGATCCGGATATCAAGCTCTCCGATCGCCGATGACGTAACCTCCAGAAGTATGACGGCGTCCCAGCGCCTTCGGGGCGGTCCAAGTCCGCCGGAAATCTCGCTTTGTGACGACTTCTGACCGACTATTCCGTCGGATGACGTGCTCCTTCCATCCGCTCATGCCGCGGTGTTTCACTCGAAGTACCAACCATCCAGAGCGGCTGAGAGACCTGGCTCGACGACGCCGCAGCAAGCCTGCATTCGGCAGCTAGTGCTAACGCCAGGTTCGATGGATCAGCAGAAAGCAACTTTCTGCTTCCTTCGGAGCAAGACTCTAAGGGAGAACGAAAATGACCGTACTGAGCACGCAACTGCCCCGCGTTCCCTACACCGGGAGCGCAGACGAGGCCGAGCTCGCCCACTGGCGCGAGATCGCCGAGCAGGTCGCGGCCACCCTGGCCGCGGACGCGCTGGAGCGCGACCGCAAAAACGAGCAGCCCTTCGCCGAGGTGCAGCTGCTGCGCGAGGCCGGGCTGCTGAACCTGCTGGTTCCGGCCGAATTCGGGGGAGCCGGAGCGCACTGGGCCACCGCTTTTGAAACCATCCGCATCCTGGCCGCGGCCGACGGGTCCATCTCCCAGCTGCTGGCCTACCACTACATCAACCAGTCCGGCATCGCCTTCTACGCTCCGGCCGAAGCCCAGGCCGAGTGGTGGCAGCGGACCGTGGCCGGAGGCTGGCTCTGGGGCGATTCGGTGAATCCGGTGGACCCACAGCTGACGCTCACCGCGGAGGACGATGGCTTCCGGCTGAACGGTTTCAAGCGTTTCTCCACCGGCTCCGGAGTCGGCGAGGTGATCGTCGTCAACGCCGAGGTCTCCGGAGGCCCGCGACACGGCGAAGTGTTGGCCTTCGTCCTCCCGCGCAACCGGGAAGGGCTGGAAATCGTCGATGACTGGGACTACCTGGGCCAGCGCTTGAGCGCCTCGAACTCGCTGAAGTACCACAACGTGCGCATCGAGGCCGCCGATCTGCTCGGGGCGGTGACCGACGAGCCGGTCTCCACCCTGCTCACCCCCGGGATCCAGCTGGCCTTCGCGAACTTCTACCTGGGCATCGCCGAGGGCGCGTTGGCCCGCGGCAAGCAAATCCTGCTGGGCCGCAAGAACGCCTGGTTCCTCTCGGCGGCGGAGACCTACTCCCAGGACGTCGTCTTCCAGCGCACCGTGGGCGAGCTGAAGGCGCGCACCGCCGCGGTGGCCGCCCTGGCCGAGAAGCTCGGCCGCAAATTCGATGCGCTGCTGGCCAAGGCGGGGAATGTCACCCAGCCTGAACGCGCGGCGCTGGCGGTGGAAATCGCCGAGGCCAAGGTGGTCTCCACCGAGATCGGCGTGGAGGTCGCCAACCGCATCTTCGAGGTCACCGGTTCCTCCTCTACGCAGAATGATGTGGGCCTGGATCTGTTCTGGCGCAATGTGCGCACCCACTCGCTGCACGACCCGGTGGACTACAAGAAAATCGAGGTCGGCGCGTACTTCCTGCGCGGGGAAACCCAGCCGCTCTCGCTCTACACCTAAACCTCAACCGCACCCACGGATTGGACCGAACTGATGACCGTACTTGCCACCGCCAACCGCCTGGCTGAATTGAAAACCCGCTTCGCCCCGCACTTTGAAAAGATCGCCGCCGGCGCCGCCGAACGCGACCGCAGCGGAGAACTGCCGCACCAGCAGGTGGCCGAGCTGGCCGCCGCCGGCTTCGGCGCATTGCGCGTCCCGGTCTCCCACGGCGGGGCAGGGGCCACCTTGGCCGAGCTCTTCGAATTGCTCGTGGACTTGGCCGCCGCGGACTCCAGCATCGCCCAGGCCTTGCGCGCCCACTTCGCTTTCGTCGAAGACCGCCTGGTAGCCGCCCCGGGGCCGGGGCGCGACAAGTGGCTGGCCCGCTTTGCCGCCGGGGAGTTGGTGGGGAATTCCTGGACCGAGATCGGCACCGTGAAGGTGGGCGAGGTGATCACCAAGGTCACCCCGGATGGCGAGGGAGGGTTCCTGGTCAACGGCACCAAGTACTATTCCACCGGCTCGATCTTCGCCGACTGGCTGGATACCTACGCCGAGCGCACCGATACCGGCAAGCGCGTGATCGCCGCGGTCAACCGGCACCAGCCCGGCGTGGTGCTGGCCGATGACTGGGACGGCTTCGGACAGCGCACCACCGGCACCGGAACCTCCACCTTCACCGACGCGGTCGTCGCCGAAGAGGACCTGATCGACTTCGACACCCGCTTCAAATACCAGACCGCGTTCTACCAGCAGGTGCTGCTGGTTGTGCTGGCCGGGTCCGCCAAGGCCGCCGAACGTGACTTCGCCGCCGAGCTGAAGGCCCGCAAGCGCACCTTCAGCCATGGCGCCGCCAACGTGGCCGCCGAGGATCCGCAGCTGCTTCAGGTCATCGGCGAGGTATCCGCCACTGCGTTCGCGGCGGCCGGAACCGTGGAACGCGTGTCGCAGTCCCTGCAGGGAGCCTATGAAACCGCGTTGGCGCGGCACGAGGGCGAAGTGACGTTGGAGGAAGACGAGGCGGCCAATGACGCGGCCGAGCTGGCCAGCGCGCAGGCCCAGGTGGTGCTGACCCCGCTGGTGCTCAACGCGATCACCCACGCCTTCGACGCGTTGGCCGCTTCGGCTACCAGCGTTTCGAAGAACCTGGACCGGCATTGGCGCAATGCCCGCACCGCCGGAAACCACAATCCGTGGGTGTTCAAGGCCCGGCTGATCGGCGATCTGGCGGTCAACGGCACCGAACTGCCGCGTGTTTGGGCCATCGGCGCCTCGAAGTAGCATCCAAAGACCAGGCAGGCCCAGCATTCATCTTGAGTGCTGGGACTGCAGCGTGCAGCGCATCAATGACCGAGCAGCTCTCCGGCACCCCCTGGGTTCACCTCGCCGGCAACAACTCTCAGCAGATAAAGCTCTGGGGATTCGCGGTCCGCGGCGGCCTTCCGATAACAGGCAGCGCCCGGACTCGGCGATTGCCTGATTCCGTAGCGGACGTCACCGTCTACAACTCGATGCTTGCCGAAGACCAGATGGATCTCGAGGCGCGGTGCTGATCCCTTCCGGAAGAGGGCTCTCAGCGTATTTCTGAAGGTACTGCGTTGCGGCAACCCATGCCCTCGTCAATAGGCCGGCATGCCTGAAGATCACGGGCATTTCCATCGTAGGCGTCCGTTCCAAGGGGGCTCCGAGCAGGTTGTTTCGAACGGCTGCGCGCAGCGTGCTTTATGGAATCTGCTTCGGCGGGTCTTATGCCGCTGGCTAGACTGTGTGGGTGATCAACTACACCCTGCGTCAAATACAGTATTTTGTCGCCGTCGCCGAAACCGGGTCCATCTCCGCGGCTGCTGGCGCCTGCCACATTTCGCAGGCCGCCATGTCGCAGGCGATGGATGAACTTGAACGGGTGGTTGGATCGCAGCTGCTGGTGCGGCGCCGGGCGCGCGGCGTGGTCCTCACCGCGGTGGGTACGGACTTCCTCCATGATGCCAAGCAGCTGGTGCGCCATGCCGAAGAGGTGCAGGACCAGATCGTGGAGCGCCAGACCAAGCTTTCCGGGCCGCTGGTCATCGGCTGCTACTCCTCGCTGGCAGCCTTCTGGATTCCGGTGATCTGCGAACGCTTCACCAACGTGCACCCGGACCTGCAGGTGACCCTCATCGAGGGAGACGGCGCCGAGCTGCAGGAACGGATGCTGCAAGGGCATCTGGATGCGGTGCTCACGCACACTCGGCATCTCCTGCCCCATGTGGGGTGGCGCCGCGTCATGTCGGGGCGGCCATATGTCCTGGTCGGAGGCAATCACCGCCTGGCCAAGCGAGGCAGTGTGGCCCTGTCGGAATTGGCGGGAGACGATTTTGTGTCCCTGGACATTCCGACGGTACGCGACAACCAGCTGGTGAATCTGCGGATGTCCGGGCTGGATCCCAAGGTGCGTTGGAGTTCGCAGAGCTTCGAGGCCGTGCGCGGTTTGGTGGCCCGGGGGTTGGGCTACACGGTGCTGGTGCAGCGGCCTCCGGTCAATCTCAGCTATGACGGACTGCCGCTGGCAATCCTGGAAATTGAGGGTCCGGTCGGCGAGAGCGATATTTGTGTCGCCTATACTGCCTCGGACCGTCCGAGCCTGCGGCTGCGCGCATTCCTCGACTTCTGTGAAGAAGTTGGAGCCGACAAAGAAAACAGGGCTGGGTAGAGTCCTTGCGACTCCGGCCAGCCCTGGATCCTGTTCAGCGGACTACAGGTTTTCTGCTTCGAGATCCGCCTCGCGGCCCTCTTTCACTCCGCGTATGGCGAGCCCGGCGACAATGAATGCGCCCGCCCAGACGGCACCGGCGATCCACAGCGTTCCGCCACCGAGCAGCACCAAGCCGGTGACGATCATCGGGGTGAAGCCTGCCCCCACGGTGGAGGAGAGCTGGTACACCAGCGAGGCGCCGGTGTAGCGGATCCGGGTGGGGAACAGCTCGGCGGTGAACGCGCCGAAGGGTCCGAAGATGGTGGCCTGGATGATGCCGTTGGCGATGAACAGGGCGATGGCAAAGAGCCACAGCTCGCCCATTTCCAGCATCCACATGATCGGCAGGGCCATGACCGCGCCGGCGGCTATGCCAACCATCATGACCGGGCGGCGCCCGAGCCTGTCGGAGTAGCGGGCGGCGAACCAGATGCCGACGACGGTCAACGCAGCGCCGATGGCTTTCACATTCAGCACGGCCGTGCGGTCCATGCCAACCTCTTCAACCACATAGGCGACGGCCCAAACGGTCATCAGGCCCTGCACCGTGTAGGAGCTCATGCCGACCAGCGTTCCGCGGATCACCGAACCGGGGTACTTGGTGATGACCTCCAGGAATGGGGTCTTGCGTTCTTCGGCTTTGTCTTCCAAGGCGAGGAAGAGCGGGGACTCGGCCACCTTGAGCCGGATGATCAGGCCGATGCCTACCAGCGCGATGCTGATCAGGAACGGGATGCGCCAGCCCCAAGCCAGGAACTGGTCATCGGGCAGGATGGAGACCGCGGAAACGGCGAGGGTCACCAGCACGGCGCCGGCCGGCCCGCCCATATTCGCGAAGCTCGCGGCGAAGCCGCGGCGTTCCTTCGGAGCATGCTCCAGCGCCATCAGCATGGCGCCTCCCCATTCGCCGCCCACGGCCAGGCCCTGGACGATGCGCAGCGTGATCAACGCGATCGGCGCGATCATGCCGATTTGCGCGGCCGGAGGCAGCAGGCCGATCAGCGTTGAGGCGCCGCCCATCATCACCATCGAGGTAATCAGCACGCCCTTGCGGCCCACCTTGTCGCCGAAGTGGCCGAAGACGATTCCGCCCAGCGGGCGGGCCAGGTAGCCGACGGCGAGAGTGGAGAAGGAGGCGAAGAGCGCCACGCCTGGGGTGAGCCCAATGAAGAACACCTTGTTGAAGACCAGCGAGGCGGCCGTGGCGTAGAGGATGAAGTCGTAGAACTCGATCGCGCTTCCAATGAAGCTCGAGGCGAGGATGCGCCGCATCTGCGGGGAATTGAGCGAGGGAACTTTGAGCTCGCCATCGCCTGTCGGCTGGTTTTGTGGCTTCACTGCATTGCTCATCGGGATGCCGCCATTTCACTGTGGATGCGGGAGAAGGATATTTTATCGAGGTCGTCGGGGACCAGGTAGGTCCCGGAGAACTTGCCGGCGTGCGAATGCCAGACGGAGAGCGGAGTGGTGCCCGGCACCAGGTGGTGCAGGGCCAGGGTGCGTGCCCCGGCTTGGGCCGCGATCTCGATGGCTTGTTCGGCCGAGGTATGGGCCCGTCGGTGATGGTCCATGGAGGCTTGGGATTCCAGCGTTCCAATCGGGCCGTAGGTGCGCTGTACCCACTCGAAATCGATGGCTTCATGCAGCAGCAGATCCGTGTCCCGGGCCAGGGTGACAAGGTTCTGGCAAGGCGAGGTGTCTCCGGAGATGGTGACCGAGCCTTCGGCGGTGTCAAAGCGGAAAGCGAAGGCCGGCGCGATCGGCGGATGCTTCACCAGCGTGGCGCTCACCGTCACCAATTCATCTTGGTAGATCACGAATGGCTTGAACGCCTCCGGCGTCGGGTTCTCATTCGGGTGATAACCGGTGCCCGCAGGAATCTGGATGTCCTGGGCCGAGAAGTGATCCAGCGGGGAGGGGCGCAAGGCGTTGATCACCCGGTCGTTGAGGTCCGTTGCGTAGGCCTGCATCAGATGGTCGAACATCGAGGCGGTGCCCGGCGTCGGATTCTGCGGGTAGAGCGCCTGCGGTGGAACGCTCGCCCTCGGGGAGACCGGTGGTAAGGCGCCGCGCTCGCCGGGGCCGAGGATGGTGATGGGTTCCTTATCGGAGGGCAGCGTGAACAGTCCGAAGATGGCTAGCGAGGCCAGATCGATGCTGTGGTCGGAGTGCAGGTGGGTGAGGAAGATGCCGCGCAGGTTCGCCGGGCTGTACCCCGCCTTCATCAGCTGGTTTCCCACGCCGGTGCCGGCATCTACGAGATAGACGCTGTCACCGACGACTACCGCGGTGGAGATTCCTGCCCGCTCGCCGGCGTGCTCGCCGGTCCACCAGCGTGGACCGCCTGCGGTGCCGAGGGTGACGACGTGTGGATTCAAATTAGTGGAGGCCATGTCTCTGCGACCTTTCGTTGTTCTAGTATGGCGGTCACAGTTCAAA
>NZ_NRGT01000083.1:0-1449 GCF_002332285.1 Glutamicibacter sp. BW77
GGCTCTTCAGGATTCAGGGTGTAAACGCGATCTAAAGCCACCGGTTTCCAACAATGACCGTGCGATATAGTGCGCCAAATTCGTGAACCCCAAAGCGATACCCCGCAGGTGCTCCAACCGCCCATTGAGTGCTTCAGTAGGCCCATTGGAACTGCCAATGTGATCAAAATACGCGAGGATATCCGGTTTCCGCCTGCGCAGCGTACCACCGAGTTTCTTCAACTCCGGTAAACCCTTCGGCACTTTGGTACCGATCTCGTTGATCAGTTGTTCCATGGCCCACTTCCCGATCTCGGGCTTCTTCTGCCGGTAGGCATCAACCATCCTCTGGTAAACGCTCCAGACCAATTGCACAGGCTCGTGCTTCGCAACGTTGAACAGGTCTTCAACGCGCTGTTTCTGTTTCTCTGTGGCCAGCGATAAACCTGTAGTCAGCGTACGCCGGCACTTATACAGCGGATCATCTTTCCGGCCACGCCGCCCATATTGTTCACGCTGAACTCGTTGTCTGGCCTGGTCCAACGCCTCGGAGCCGAGCTTGACCACATGAAAAGGGTCCAAGACTTCTACGGCTTGGGGCAGTTCCTCAGCAGCAGCGCTTTTGAAGCCGGTGAACCCGTCCATCGCGACCACCTCAACATTGTTTTTCCATGCTTCACCGCGTTCAGCAAGCCAGGTCTTGAACACGGCCTTGGAACGTCCGGGAATCATGTCGAGCAATCGTGCGGTGCCAGTGCCAGCCTTCACCGGGGTGAGGTCAACAATGACCGTCACGTACTTGTCTCCACTTTTGGTATGCCGCCACACGTGCTCATCAACTCCCAACACTTTGACTCCGTTGAACCGGGTTGGGTCATCTATCAGCAGGCGCTGGCCTTCGGCCAGCACTGCTTCGTTGGCGGTATTCCAGGTGACACCGAGCCCTTCGGCAATCCGTGAGACTGACAGGTGCTGGGTGACTAGCCCGGCCAAAGCCCAGCGTAGCCCGGTCCGGCTGATTTTCTGTCGTGGCGCTACCGCTTGGCTGAGGTCTTCACGCCAGACGCGTTGGCAGTGGTTGCAGCGGTAGCGGCGGTGCTTGATCACCAGGACGGTGGGCCGCCATCCGAACGGTTCGTGGGCCAGGCGCCGGGTGACGGTATCGCGTGGATTTCCGGGCGTTCCGCACGTTTGGCACCATGGGTCAGGGTTGGTCACTTGGCAGAGGATCTCAGCTTTCTTCGGCGTGAGGCGCTGCCCGATGGCGGTGAGGCCCAGTCCGTCAAGGTTGGTGAAAGTCGTGAGATTTGCGGGGGTATAGATAGAATGGTGCACAGTCGAGGTCTCTAGAAATGGTTTGTGTGGTAACTTCCATTCTTCTGGAAGGCCTCGACTTTTTAATGCATTGACGACATGCCCGGGATCCGGGGTGTTGGGTTTAGGTGGCTACACTCTCAATTCTGAAGAGCC